>JAHHSZ010000065.1 GCA_020024915.1 Fusobacterium sp.
CATTTTATTTTAGCATTTAGAAATTTTTCTTAAAATAACAAATATAGCTACTGTAGCTGGGATAGATAGCACAAGTCCTATACTCCCTGCAATACTTCTAATAATTTCAGTTGCCACTATATCAAGATTTATGATTTCAGCAAAACTAAGTTTATACGAAGCAAATACCATTATAAGTGATAGTGAACTTCCAACATAAGCAAGAATTAGAGTATTTGACATAGCTCCCATTATATCCTTTCCTATATTCATTCCAGACATTATAAGCTGAGTATTTGTAATTTTCGGATTTATCTCCTCTATTTCATGCATAGATGATGCAATAGAAATTGCCACATCCATTACAGCTCCTAGAGCTCCAATTATAACTCCAGAAAACAGTATCCCTCTATAATTTAAAAAATGTCCATTTGATCCGTAAACTAATGCTTGCATATCCTCAGACCCCATTCCAATAAGACCAGTGTAGTTACTAACAGTCATAGCTAGTATCCCTGCAATCAAAGTTCCAATTACAGTCCCTAAAATTCCTGCAAATGATTTTCTATTTATTCCACTCACAATAAATAAAGTCAGCACTGTAATAATCGTAACTGCAACTATGGTAATTGGGATTGGCAGATAACCTTTAAGCAAAAGTGGTACTAAGAAATATATCACAACTATTCCCGTAAGTACGAGAGTAATAAACGATTTTAACCCCTTTTTTCCACCAATTGCAAACATAGCCAATATAAATATAGCAATTAAAAAATATAGAGAATTTTCTTTTGAACGTTCAAATATCTTTAATCCAGTCAACTTACCTGCTTCTTCATATTGATACAAAAGAATATCTTCTCCTTTTTTAAGTATCAATTTGTATGGATTTATTTGATCTATGGTATTTCTTAAAGTATATACTTGTCCTTTAAAGTCTCCACTTAATAATCTAACTTTTAGGTGTTGATATCTAATATCACTTTCTATAGGTATAGTTCGAATATCTCTAGTATCATCAAAGGGAATATCAATGATATTCCCTTTAACAATTTTATACTCTCTTTCTGTTATCTCTTCCCTATAGAACTCTTTTAAATTTTTTAAGTCATTTACTTTTGCGTTTTGGAAATTACTTCCAAAAATTACACCACTCAAAAGTAATAATAGTAACAGTATCTTTTTCATTGCTTCAACTCACTACATTGCTGGAACTAATACTTTTTCCCCTACAAATATAAAGTCTGGATTCTTGAATGTATTAGCTTTTAATAATTTTTTTAAACTTATATTATTTTTCTTAGCAATCTTCTTTAATGTATCATCTTTCTCAACTATATAGATAATTTCAGCTGGCTTAGTACTAGCAACTAATATTGCACTAATATCTGGAATTACAATTCCGTTGTTTGCTTTAATATCATCTACTAATACATCTCTTATTGGAATGAATAGGTCTTTTACACTCTTAGCTCTACTAAAATCATATCTATCCCCACCACTTACAATAAAATCATTTGTAGTAATAGTATAGATTTTGTCATCTTCAATAGGAGTTCCATCTTCTAAAGTAATCTTGGTAATTCTATGCTCATACTCTTTTTCTGGATTGTAAGTAACTTTTAATCCAGCAAACTGTCCATCGGTCATGAAGTCAGCACCTATTCCATGATCAATTAATTGCTTTAATTCTGCTCCACTTACCTCAACAATTACAACTTGGTTATCAAATGGCATAATTTCATATAAATCTCCCATTGTGATATCCCCTTTGTAAAGAGTTCTTCTTAATCCACCACCATTAGTTAATCCAACATCGGTTTTAGTGTATTTTCTCATTACATCAGTTGCCCAGTATCCTAATGGTGTAAGAGATCCTTTTCTATCATGAACTAAGTCCTCTTTTAAAACTCCTAATTTTTCTCCTAATACTCCTGCTAACTCTTCAGTTTGTTTAGCTAAAAGTTCAGCAGTTATCTCATCAGCTATAATATCAGATTTGTTGTTTGATACCATATCTACATTTGGAGTGATTTCTACAACTTTTCCATCCTCTACAACTATATGCAAATTTCCTAAAGCTCTCCCATATTTAAATGCTTGTACTACTGGTTTCCCATTCATCATTCCAGATACTGTTCTGTGTGAATGTCCAGTTACAACTGCATCTAATCCTTCAACTTTAGTTAATCTATCTAATTCTTCTCCAGTTATGACCTTACTTTCAGAATTTTGTTCACTTGGAATATGAGTTAATGCTATAATTACCTCTGGAGTTCCTTCAGGAGCTTTTCCTGATTTTAAATAATCTACCCAGTATTTAGCTGCTTTTTCAGCTGGTTTAAATTCCAAGTTTTGAACAAATTCAGCTTTTGTTTGATATTGTGTTTGTTCAGTAGCTAATCCAATAAATCCTACCTTCACTTGATCAATTTCCACAATTTTATAAGGCTTTGCCCAAGTTACTGGTTCTCCAGTAGTTTTATCATAGATATTTGATGCTAAATAATCAAAATTCCCTTCTTCTCCCCATTTAGCTATTCTTTCACTTCCCCAATCGAATTCATGATTTCCAACTGCTGAAGCTGTAAGATTCATAGCTTTCATCATTTTACTAACAGGTGCCCCAAAAGTTAAATTTGAAATCGCAGTTCCTTGATAATTATCTCCTCCACTTACTACTATAGTGTTTGGATTTATCTTCTTAGCAGCATTAACATAACCTACCATCTTTGCCATTCCAATATTTTGCCCTTTAGCTCTTGTGTCTTCTGCTACATTTCCATGAAAATCATTAAAACTAATAATATCAATTTTAGTAACTTTTCCAAATAATGTAGTAGCCATAATTAATAAAAATAATAAATAATGTGAAACTTTTACAAGTTTTTTCATACATTCCTCCATAATAATTTAATTTTTACGTAAACATATTATAACATATTTTTTATTAGTTATGATAGTTTTTTGAAATTTTTATACGATTTATGCTCTTATATTTTCTTTTCTCTATATATTTTTTCTGTTGTGCATTTTTATCTTAATAATATTATTTCTTCAGCTATTATTGTGAACCGTTGCCAACAATCTATAAAAATCTATAATTATTGTTTGTTTCTCTGTTCTACGAGTCCAATTTCAATATTAAATATCTACTTTTGTTTGATATAACTCTCCGAGAGCTTAAATTCGGATACAACGCGTCCTACATATTAGCATTATCTTTTTAGTGATATTATGCTAATTTATATCTTGATAGATTAATACTTGCATTTAAATCTCTATCTATAATCAGTCCACACTCACATTTGTCCTTGTTCTTCTATACTTTACTACAAGAACTAAGTGATAATACAGCAAAAATACCAAATGACAATTACTATCTAATTTCATTGGTTTTTCACCTATTTTGATATGTATACTGATTATATTATATCACTTTATTTTCTAAAAAATAATAGGGCAATTCATCATACTATTTGTAAAAGTAAGTGACTTCTTGCCCATCATGTTAATTTATAAATATTTAGCTTCTGTATCTCTTATTAATTTTGCAACTGCCTCTACTTTTGGCATATCTTCTTCAACAAGATTTGCTAATGGAGAACGAACTCCTCCAATCTCTATGTTGTGGTTGATTTTTAAAGTTGCTTTAATTACTCCATACATATTTCCTTTGCAAGAGCATAGAGCTGTAATTATATCGTTTACATCATATTGGATAGCACGAGCTGTTTCGTAATCTCCTTTTTTGAAACAATCTAAAGCTTTAAGGAATAATTTAGGCATTGCTCCATAAGTTCCTCCTATTCCTCCCTCTGCTCCTATCATAAATCCACCGATAAACTGCTCATCTGGACCATTGAATACGATAGAATCTTTTCCCCCTATAGCTTTGAATGTTTGGATATCTTGAATAGGCATTGAAGAATTTTTAACTCCAATTACTCTAGGATTTTTTAACATTTCTTTATATAATGATGGTGTTAAAGCTACTCCTGCCAGTTGTGGAATATTATAAATTATAAAATCTGTATTAGGTGCAGCATTTGAGATATCATTCCAGTATTTAGCAATTGCATGCTCTGGTAAACGGAAATAAATAGGTGGTATAGCAGCTATTGCATCTACTCCTAAACTCTCTGCATGTGCAGCTAATTCCATACTGTCAACTGTATTGTTACAAGCTACATGAGCTATTACAGTTAATTTTCCTTGTGCTTCTTCCATTATTGTTTCTAAAACTACTTTTCTCTCTTCTTTAGATTGGTAAATACACTCTCCAGAAGACCCTCCTACATAAACACCTTTAACTCCCATTTCAACGAAATATCTAGTTAAAGCTTTTACTCCCTCTACACTAATATTTCCATTTCTGTCATAACAAGCATAAAATGCTGGTATTACTCCATAATATTTTTCTAAATTTCTCATTTTAAACACTCCTTTTTAAATGCTTTCATTTTTTCACTATATAAATGTATTATTATGATTATTGTTCACGAGAACATTGTACTAAAAATAAAACAATTTGTCAATATAAAATTCAAAAAAGTTGTTTTTTATCCTTCTACAATAATAGAGGAGAGAGGTACACTTCTGCACCTCTCTCCTTATCATATCCTATCTTTTTATCAATTCTAAAGCTACTGGAACATTTGCTGGAACATCTTGTTTTTTTACAATTTTATCAGCTACTTCTATTCCTACAGCTCCTATTTCAGCTGGTTTTTGTGCCACTGTTGCCCCTAATTTTCCAGCTTTAACAGCTGATACAGCATCATCAGTTGCATCAAATCCCACAACTAATATATCTTTTCCTGTTGCTTCAATAGCTTTTAAAGCTCCTAATGCCATTTCATCATTATGAGCAAACACTGCATTAATTTCAGGTTGAGCTTGTAATATATTCTCCATTACTGTCAATCCTCTTGTTCTATCAAAGTCTGCAGCTTGTTTTGCCACCACTGTCAATTTACCATTTACAGCTTTGTTAAATCCAGCACCTCTATCTCTAGCAGCTGTTGTTCCGGGTATTCCTTCAAGCTCTACAACTTTTCCTTGACCATTTAACTGTTCTATTATATAGTTTCCAGCCATCTCTCCACCTAAAACATTATCTGATGCTACATGAGATACTACTTTACCTTTATTTGCTGCTCTATCCAATGTTACAACTGGAACCTTACTTCTATTTGCTGCTCTTACAGAACTAGCTACTGCATCTGAATCTGTAGGATTTATCAATAGAACATCTACTCCTCTAATCAATAGATCTTCTACATTTCCCAACTCTTTAGAAGGGTCATTTTGAGAATCTAAAACTATCAACTCATGTCCTAATTCTTTAGCTTTTGCCTCTGCTCCCTCTTTTAATGTAACAAAGAATGGGTTGTTTTGAGTAGATACTACAAGTCCGATTTTTTCTGCGTTAGCAACACTTGAAGCCACCATAATTAAAGCTGTCATTCCAAATAATTTCATTGTTTTTTTCATTCTCATCACCTCAACATTTATTTATTAGATTTTCTATCTATTAAAACTGCCACTAAGATTACCAAAGCTTTTATCATCATTTGATAGTAAGATGATACATTCAATAGGTTTAAAGCATTTCCTAAAACACCAATTATCAATGCTCCCAATGCTGTTCCTGTAATTCTTCCAACTCCTCCAGCAAGAGATGTTCCTCCTAAAACTACTGCAGCTATGGCATCTAGTTCATAACCACTTCCAGCTGTAGGTTGAGCTGAATATAATCTAGAAGTTAAAATCACTCCTGCAAGGGCTGATAACATACCACATAGCCCATATACCCATATCTTTACCTTATCTACATTTATCCCTGAAAGCTTTGTAGCTTCTTCATTCCCTCCTATAGCATAGGTATATCTTCCAAATTTTGTATGCATCAGTAGATAGTAACCAGCTATAAAAAGAACCACCATAATGTAAATAGGAATAGGTATATTAAATATATAACCTCCACCTATATTTTCAAAAAGTATACCCCCATCATCTATTGTTATTGGTTTTCCCTCTGTAAATACAAGTGTTGCCCCTCTTAAAAATGTCATTGTTACCAGTGTCACTATGAAAGCTTGAAGCTTCATCTTTGCAACTAAAAATCCATTAAAAAATCCAAAACTCAATCCTAGAACCAATGTTACTATTAGAGCAAATACTGGATTTTGGCCTGAATTTAAAAGTGATGCCATCACTGCCCCACAAATTGCTAATATAGAACCTACAGATAGATCTATCCCTCCAGTCAATATTACTAAAGTCATTCCTATTGCTATTATTGAGTTAATTGAAGTTTGTCTCAATACATTCAACATATTTGCATGAGTTAAAAATCTAGGATTTAATATAGATACTATTATTACAAATATAATAAGTCCTATTAGTGGCTTATTACTCCATATTTTTTTTAACATTCTTTTCCTCCTACTGCACATCTCATTATATTTTCTTGAGTTGCTTCTTCAGCTAAAAACTCTCCAGTAATCTTACCATTATGAATAACTATTATTCTATCACTAAGTCCGATTATCTCTGGCATCTCTGAAGATATCATTATTATACTCAAGCCCTTTAATTTTAGTTCATTGATAAAGTCATAAATCTCTTTTTTTGCTCCTACATCTACTCCTCTTGTAGGTTCATCTAATATCAAGATTTTAGGGTTGATCAACAGAGCTTTAGCAATAGCTACTTTTTGCTGATTTCCACCACTTAAATTTTTTATTTTTTGCTCCATAGTAGGAGTTTTTATTCTAAATTTTTTAATGTACTCCTCTACACTCGATTCCTCTTTCTTATGTTTCAATTTAAAAATATTGGAGAAAAAGTTTAAAGCTGATAGTGTCATATTATCCTTAACACTCATTCCCAAAACTAATCCGTCACCTTTTCTATCCTCAGATACATAAGCTATTCCACACTCTATTCCAGCTTTAGCTGATTTTATATTCTTTTCTTCTCCATTTATAAGTACTTTTCCACTATCTTTTTTCAAATGTCCATAGATAGTTTTTGCCAACTCACTTCTTCCAGCTCCCATCAATCCTGATATTCCCAAGATCTCACCTTCGTGCAGTGTAAAAGAAATATCATTGACATATCTATTTTTTAAATTTTGTACTTTTAAAACCTCTTTTCCCTTTTCAACTTTCACTCTTGGAAACTGCTCATCAAGGCTTCTTCCTACCATATTTCTAATTATAAACTCTTCATCAATATCCTTTACCTCAGCTTCACAAATAAATTTACCATCTCTCATCACTGTTATATCATCACAGATCTCAGGAATCTCTTTCAATCTATGAGATATATAGACAATACTTTTTCCCTCAGCAGTAAGTTCTCTAATAACCTTGAACAAACTCTCTGTTTCACTGTCTGTAAGTGCATCTGTAGGCTCATCCATAACTATTATCTTTGCATTTTGTGAAAGAGCTTTTGCAATCTCTACCATCTGCATCTTTCCAATAGTTAGATCCTTAACTAGAGTATCCTCACTCTCTTTGATATTCAACTTATCTAGGAGCATCTTCGCTTCCCTTTTCATCAGAGCTCTATCTATTGTTCCAAATGAATTTATCATCTCTCTACCTAAAAATATATTCTCTGTAATAGATAGCTCTGGAATAAGATTTAACTCTTGATGTATAACTGCTATCCCTTTCTCTTGAGAATCATTTACATTTCTAAAATCAACTTTTGAATTCTCAATATAGAGGCTTCCACTATCCATATTGTAGATTCCTGTCATAACTTTTATAAGTGTAGATTTTCCAGCTCCATTCTCTCCCATAAGTGCCATAACTCTACCTTTATATATATTGATACTAGCTCCATCTAAAGCTTTTACTCCAGGAAATGTTTTTACTATGTCACTCATCTTTAATACAATCTCTTTATTCATAAATTTCTCCTAGAAAACTACCCCTGATTTTAAAACAACATTTGAATATGGAGAACACTCTCCAGTTCTCACTATAGCCTCACTCTCTTTTGTTATCTTCTTAAACTCCTCATGTTTTACCCAAACTATTTTAGGACTCATATTCACTCTTTCAAAAGCTTCCATTATATTTTTCAACATCTCAGGATTTTTATCCTTTATCTCTTCAGCTAAAACAATCTCCTCCACTTGCATCTCACTCAATATAGGTTCTAAAACACCTATAAAACTAGGTAATCCAGCCTCTACTGCCAAGTCTATTCTCTTTACATCTCTAGGTATAGGAAGTCCAGCATCACAAAGTGTAATATGAGCTGTATGCCCTATTTTTGATATCTCATATGATAATTCGCTGTTTAAAAGTCTACTTTTCTTCATTTTTTACCCCCTTAAAATTTTCTACCTCTTCTATTGTTGGGATTGATGTTTGAGCTCCTTTTTTTGTCACTGCTATGGCTGAAACTTTTGTTGCAAACTCTATAGCCTCACTTAAGTTGTTACCTTTTAACTCTCTCACTAGCCCTCCTATAAAGCTATCTCCAGCTGCTGTTGTATCAATAGCTTTAACTTTATAAGCTGAGTGAAATTCACATACTTCTTTATTTAAATGTAAAGACCCTTTACTTCCCAAAGTCACTATTAGATCTTTTACTCCTAAATTTAATAACTTTTCTCCAGCCTCTTTTATCTCTTCGTGAGTGTCAGTTTTCATTCCCGTCATCAATGCTAACTCACTCTCATTAGGAATTATCAAATCACTATTTCTAATTATATCCTCACTTAATTCTCTAGCTGGTGCAGGATTTAGAATAGTCATTTTCCCAAATTCCTTAGCCTTTTCAAGAGCATAAGCAACTGTCTCAATTGGTATCTCCAGTTGAGCTACCAAAACATCACAATCTCTAATTACATCTAGATGCTCCTCTATATACTCTCTATCTACCTCACTATTAGCACCTGCTACAACGAGTATTCTATTCTGTCCATTTTTCTCAACTATTATCTTTGCTATTCCAGTGGCCTTCTCTCCCTCTTTTATATATTCAGTCTTAACACCACTTTTCTTCATAGCTTCTATCAAATCTTTTCCAAAAGAATCTTTCCCAACTTTACCAAGCATAGTTACATCTGTACCTAATTTTCCAATAGCCACTGCTTGATTAGCACCCTTTCCCCCAGGAACTTGAAAAAACTCCTCTCCAAAAAGTGTTTCTCCTCCCTCAGGTACTCTATTACAAATTGTAACCAAGTCCATATTTATACTTCCAACTACAACGATTTTTTTCATATGTCCTCCTTTACTTTTCTAAAACTGGTTCTATATACACTTTTTTACTCTTTTCTTTTGAAATAAAGAGTTCACAAATCTCCTCTCCCATTTTTTTCAACGGAATGGAACAAGCTATAACCTCTCTATCTAGGAGATCAAAAAAATCTACTCTTTCAAAACAAGCTAACTGTATCTCTCTTCTCTCCTCTTTCAAAGCTTTCAAAAACCCATATAACATCAAACTATTAGATGAAAACACAGCAGTTACAGTTGTTGATAAAAGTCTTTTTCCCATTTCATATCCACTTTCAAAAAGATAATTTCCTTCATAGATATTCTCCTCTTTAAACTCTATTCCCATATCTTTATGAGCTTCAATATATCCTTTCAATCTTTCTCTAGCATTTAAAAAATCTAAATTTCCTGTTATTAATGCTATCTCTCTATGTCCTCTTTCTAATAATTCCTTTGTAATTTTATAAGCTCCAATATAGTTATCTAAAAAAACTCCAGCCATCTTAGAACACTCAAAATCTCTATCTAAAAGATATACTGGTATTCTCTGCCTCAATAGAGAAGCTATGGGATTTTCCTCATATTCTCCAGCTATAAGTATAGCTATTACTCCGGCTATTCTATGCCCTAAAATATTCTTTATAGCTTCTTTCTCCTGCTCTAAATCCTCAGTTGTATTGTACAAAGCTATCTGATATCCATATCTATTAAAATTTTTACAAATATAGTTTATAAGAGTTGCAAAAAATGGATTACTAATATTAGGAACAAGCAAAGCTATAGTCCTGTTTTCCATCTTTGATAGATTTTGAGCTATTACATTGGGAGTATAGTTTTTCTTCTTAATAAACTCCTCCACTCTCTTTTTTGTCTGCTCATTTACATTATTATGCCCATTTACCACTCGTGAAACAGTGGCTACTGATAACCCTAATTCTCTTGCAATATCTTTCATTTTCATATTATCACCACTCTATGTAACCGTTTACAATTTAATGATAACTTGGAAATTGTTTTTTGTCAATACTTTTTGTCTTATTTTTAAATAGTGTACACTATTTATGTAATAAAAAAAGCAGAGTATTTCATTCTCTACTTCTATCTAT
>JAHHSZ010000066.1 GCA_020024915.1 Fusobacterium sp.
TTTATTTTTCTACCCAGTTTACTAAAATTTCTCTAGTCTCATCTACTATCTCATCATAAGTTTTATCCTTTGGAGATATAGGAGAGAAAAATTTTATCTCAACCTTAGTTGGTTTAGGAAATTTTGAATGACTTGGAAAAGCCTCATAAGCTCCTCTTATTCCAAAAGGTAATATATCCACATTCAACTCTTTAGCTAAAATAGCAAAAGATTTCTTAAACTCCAACATCTTTCCATCTCTTGATCTTGCCCCCTCTGGGAAGATCACTATATTTTTTCCATCTTTTAATACTTTAGCCATAGTCTGTAATACTTCACCTAGATTTTTATTTATATCTACCAATATTACATTGGAATGGTTTGCTAAAAACTTCATATACCCTTTATTAAAGTGCTTTATTTTAGCCAGTGAGTATGAATTCATCAAGTTTTTAAATGGTGTAGCATAGCCAAATACAAAAGCATCTAAAAAGCTTTGGTGATTTCCAGCAAAAATAACTGGTCTGTCACTAGGAATATTCTCAACACCATATTTTTTTACTTTTACATAAAGAGTTAAAGGTACCCACAATATCATCTTTATTATATGAATAGCTATACTTGAAACTGGAAGATTTATTTTTCCTGCTTTATTCAAATACTCTTTCCAGTTTAACTCCTCAATATTTCCTGTTCCTCTATTTTCCTTTATGTAGAGAGCTAATTTTTCCACAGTTGGATTATTTACTATTATACTCTCTTCATTCTTTATTCCATAGTTAGTCTCTAAATATGTAAGCAACTCTACCATATCAAGTGAATCCAAACCTAAATCTAATTCTAAATGGGCCATTGGAGTAATCTTGTTATTTTTTATCTTTTCAAGATAGTTTTTTAACTCTTTGTACTCTACATAATCAGGCTCTTCAATACTTATATTCTCCTCTTCTTTCTTATTTATTATGGAGTTTAACATAAATCTTCTAATTTTTCCTAACTTAGTTTTTGGTAGTTCTTCTTGAACTATTCTTATATCAAGTATCTTTCTATAGTTTGGAGCTTTCCCATTATATTTGTCTATTACTCCCCACTTCAATGTCTCTTTTATATTACTAATCTTCTCCTCTACTATTTTTTGGAAATTTGGATAAACAATAGCTGTTAATACAGAATCAACCTCAGCTATAGCTATCTCCTGTATTAGATTTGTATTAGCCATTACCCATTGTTCAATCTCAACAGGGTTGATATTTTTTCCATTGGATAGAACAATCATCTCTTTTTTACGTCCTGTTACATATAGATACCCATCTTTCAATTCTCCTAAATCTCCAGTATGTATCCACCCATCTTTATCTATTGTCTCTGCAGTTGCCTCAGGTCTCTTATAGTAACCTGCCATTACATTTCTACCTTTAGCCAATATCTCCCCATCATCTGAAATTTTTACCTCTACACCTGGCAATATTTTTCCAGCTGATCCTGGAACTATCTCATTTATTGGAGTAAAAGCAATCATTGGAGCAGTCTCAGTCATTCCATACCCTTCACATACTTGAATCCCAAGTGTCAAAAAATCCTTTGATATCTGTGGATCCAATTTTGACCCTCCAGATACAAAAAATCTTAAACTTCCACCAAATCCTTCATGAACCTTTTTAAATATTCTCTTTCTTATTGAGATACTATTTATCTTTCCTGCTAATTTAAAGATACTTTTAGTTATTTTAGAAGAGTTAATCTTCTCCATAATCTTTTTATGTAACATCTCCCAAAGTCTTGGAACTCCTATCATCATTGTCACTTTATACTCTTGTAGAGCTATCAACATAGACTGTGAAGATAGCTCCTTTAAAAATATGATTGTTGCTCCCTTTGCCAAAGGTATAACCCCAGCTCCCAACAATGGAAATATATGATGCATAGGTAAAAGTGCCAATACTATATCTTCCTGTAAAAACATCTTATACTTATCAAGTCCCTCTATATTTACCAAAATATTATCAAATTTTAACATTACTCCCTTAGGATTTCCTGTTGTTCCTGAAGTGTATAGCATCAAAGCTATATCTTCTCTTTCAGGTGCTTTTAAAACATACTCATCTATCTCTATACTAGTACACTCAATCTCATCTACAACTACTATCTCTATCTCTTTTCCACTTAAGGCAAGAGCTGACTTAGTTGCTTCTAGATTATTTTTTGAAGTATAAATATATTTAGCATCTGAGTCATTAAGATAATATACTAACTCCTCACCATTAAAACTAGCATCTAAACATACACAAGTTCCTCTTCTATCCCAAATTCCTAAAAAACTATATAGCAACTCAGGTCTATTTTCCATAAAGATAATTACCCTATCTTGTACTCCTATATCCACCCTTTTTGAAAAAATCTTACTCTTTTCAATTACCTCTCTATAGCTAATTTTATTCCCATCATAAATAATAGCTGTCTTATTATAATCTTTTACAAAATTCACTAACTCCTCCTTGAATAGTAAATCTCCGTTACTTCAATATTCAATAGCATCACTTTGGTAAAACCCATGTGAATCTAAATATTCAGGAACAAATACTTTTATCCCCTCATAGCTATTTATTTCAATATAATTTCTTACTTTATCATCAATTTTAATTCCTATATTAACTCTCTTTTAACCAATCGTTTATATCTTTTCTAGCATCATTTACTATCTCATCAACAGTTAGTTCCTCTGGCTCTATCTCATCAAAGAATTTAATATCTATTGGTGATGATTTTGGCATCTTACTTCCATATGGCATGGACTCATAAGCTCCTCTTATTCCAAAAGGGATAACAGGTATATTCAACTCTTTTGATAAAATTGCAAATGTCTTCTTAAACTCTTGTAACTCTCCATCTCTAGTTCTTGCTCCCTCTGGAAAGACAACTAAATTCTTCCCCTCTCTCAATACTTTAGCTGATATCTGTAGAGTCTCCTTCAAATTTTTATTTATATCTATTATTATGATATTTCCCTTATCAGCTAAATATCTTCTCATAGGTGTATCAAAATGTGTTGCCACAGCTATAAAATATGTGTCTTTCAATTTTTTATTTGGCATAGCTTGGTTAAATATTAAAGCATCTAAGAAACTTTGGTGATTTCCTACATAGATACTCGGTGCTTCTCCAATCTTCTCTATATCCAATTTATGTAGACGGAAATATAGAGCAAATATTGGTTTTAATATTAACTTTGTAAATCTTGTCATAAAACTTGAACTAGGTAGCTCTAGATCTATATCTTGATTTAAAATGCTCTTCCAATCTATATTTTCCTCATGGAACTCTCCACCTTGCTCCTTTATAAATTTAGCTATATCTAAAATATTTTTTAGATTACTAAACTCCTCTTCATTTATCTTTACACCAAAACTTGATTCTATAAATGAAAGAATCTCAACAATATCTAAAGAATCTAGTCCCAAATCTAACTCTAAATGAAATTGTGGCTCTACCTCTACATTAAAACTTTCCTCAATATATTTTTTTAACTTTTCATATTGTAACGCTATCTCTTCAGGAACAAGAACACTCTCTTTCTTTTCTACCTTGCTATCTTTTACACTTTCATCAGCCTTATTAAGAAAATCTTTCAACATAAATCTTCTAATTTTTCCAAGCTTAGTCTTAGGTAACTCCTCTTTTACTACCTTAACTTCCAAAATTTTTCTATATTTTGGAGCAGTTACATTGTATTTATCAATAATCTCCCATTTTAAAGTCTCTTTGATATTAGCTATCTTTCTTTGTTTTATCAGATCAAAATCTGGGTATATAACAGCCATTAAATGATTATTATATTCCATTATAGCTATCTCTTTTACTAAATCTGTTTCTTTTAATATAGAAGATTCTATATCTCCTGGATTTATATTTTTTCCATTAGATAAAACTATCATCTCTTTCTTTCTTCCAATTATGAACAGAAAATCCTTTTCAAATTTTCCTAGGTCTCCTGTATGAAACCAACCATCACTATCAATAGCCTCAGATGTTGCTTTTGGGTTCTTGTAATATCCCTTCATTACATTGGCTCCCTTTACTAATATCTCTTCATCTTCTGCTATTTTAACTTCAATATCTGGAATCAATTGTCCAACAGAGCCAATAACATTGTTATTTGGACGATTAAAAGCTATTATAGGAGATGTTTCAGTAAGTCCATATCCCTCTATTATTGGTAATCCTAATGCTTTAAAATTTGCTGAAACATCTGCATCAAGTTTTGCTCCACCTGATACTAATACTCTCATTGAGCCACCTAGCTCATCTGAAACCTTTTTAAATACCTTTTTACTCAAGGCTAAACTATCTACTTTTTTACATAGGTTAAATAATTTATTGATTACATAGCTCTTATTTATTTTTCCCATTATCGCCTTGTGTAACATCTCCCATACTCTTGGCACACCTATTATTACACTTATCTTGTGTTTCTTCAAAGCTGTTTTTAACGCCTCTGAAGATAACTCCTCCAATATTACCAAGAATGTCCCAAAATACATAGGCATAAGCATTGTCAAGTTTAATGGTAGTATGTGGTGATATGGAAGTATTGCTAGTACTCTATCCTTATCATTTACCAACTCTATCTCTCTTACAGCCTTGATATTTGATTCAATATTATTAAAAGTTAGCATTACACCTTTAGGATCTCCTGTTGTCCCTGAAGTGTATAACAGTAGTGCTATCTTTTCCATATCTGCTATATCCACCTCATAACTATTTGGTTCAAAATTCTCTGGAACAACTACATCATCAACTGTAATTATCTCTATCTCTCTATTAGAAAGTTCAACTCCCTCTTTAACTCTCTCATATATTTTTTTAGATGTAAATATATAACTAGGTTCAGAGTCTGAAAAAGCATAAGCAAACTGTTTACCAGTATATCCTGAGTCTAGAACTACTGCTGTATTATCCCTATCCCATACTGCAAAAATAGAACAGATCATCTCTGGCCTATTTTCCATTGTCACTACAACTCTTCCTTCTGTAACATTCAACATTGTTGAGTAATACTTTATTCTACGAATAATATCTCTGTAACTATACTCCTTCTCTCCAAATATTACAGCAGTCTTATTCCTATCATATATAAATCTCATTCTTCCTCCCGATTATAAACTATCAATTAGTTCCTCTAGCTCTTTTTTATCCTGTGTGCTCAAGTCTATTCCTGATTTTAATTTTTTTAGTATCTCACTATCTTGTGCTGACATACTTTTTTCTAAAACTTTTATTAGCATTCTTTCATAAAAACTCATCTCTTTTTCTCCTTAATCATCTTAATACATAGCCAGCACCTCGAACTGTATAAAAAAGCTTCTCTTCAAAGTTTTTATCAATCTTATTTCTTAGGTGAGTTATATATACATCTACTATATTTGTATCTGATATGAAATCTATACCCCAAATCTTCTCTTTTATCATAGTACGAGTCAAAACTATATTCTTATTTCTCATAAAATACTCTAGTAATATATACTCTCTAGTTGTCAATTCAATTGTTTTATTCCCTCTTTTAACCTCTCTAGTTAAACAGTTTAGAGATAAATCTTTTACAACTAAAATATTGTCTTGAAAATTACCTGTTCTATCAGAACTTCTTCTCACAACTGCTCTTATTCTTGCAAGTAGCTCAACAAAAAGAAATGGTTTGACTATATAGTCATCAGCTCCGCTATTTAATACTCCTATCTTAGTCTCTATATCTGTATCACTAGATACAAATATCATTCCAATTCTTTTATCTATGCCCCTTATATACTTACAAAACTCAATTCCTGAGATATTTGAAATAATAGTATCAGCTATAATAAAATCATAACTTGCTATTGAAAAAAAGTCTTGTGCCTCCTCATAATTACAAGTATAATCTGCACTGTACCCTGATTCCTTCAAACCTTTTGCTATATACTCTCCCTGTCTCTCATCTCGTTGAATAATAAGGATATTCATATTTACTCCTTGTTTTCTTCATAAAATAATATTACACTTATAATTATACCATATTCTAAAAAAAATAGTAGTTAATTTTAGTTTAACATCTCTTTTATACTATTAAAAATCACACTTCTAACATCTTTATTCTCTGATGATAACTCTTTAATTAGGTTTTTAATTCTCAATCTCTTTGAGTTTTTACTAGTTTCATATGGGCAATCAGACTGTACCACTGGCAGCTCCTGTTTTTTTACATATTTTATTATATCTTTCTCCTCAACATATGCTAATGGTCTAATAACCCTTACTCCATACTCCTCTGAAATATAACTAGGCTTCATCATCTTCATATTCCCCTGATAGAATACATTCATTAAAAAAGTTTCAATTATATCATCTTTATGATGTCCTAGAGCAAGTTTATTAATATTTTGTTCTTTCATTATTCTGTATAGTATTCCTCTTCTAATTCTTCCACACAAAAAGCAAGGATTTTTAACCTCCTTTTCTCCAAATAGTAGTTCATTTAGATTAGTAGGCTCCACCTGCAGTTTTAACTCAAGTTCATTACAATATCTCTCAATTTTCTCATAAGATGATTTATCAGTATTTGGGTGTATATGTATAGGAATTATCTCAAAATCTATCTGAGCTATCTTCTTTATCCTCACAAGAGCATTTAAAGTGGTTAAACTATCCTTTCCACCAGAGATTCCAACTGCTATTCTATCTCCCTCTTCTACCATATTATAAGTGTGCATAGCTCTACCTATTGGGCTCCAGATAGTTTTTCCAAATCCCTTTCCCTCAATATTTTTTAAAATCAAGCTCTTTTTTTCCATTACTACATCTCACCTTTATCTTTATTTCCTTTAGTATATCCCATTACATAATCTATATTTATATTTTTCAACGAATTAAAAATACTCTGTTTTACATTTGAGTTCGTTTTCTCTAACTCTGCTAACAACTTCTTTATCTCCTTTCTTTTTGAATCCACTTTTCCAGATTCAATTGGACAGCCACAACTCATTGCCTCTATCTTATTCTTTTGAGTATATGAGATTATATCCTTTTCTTTGATATAGACAAGAGGTCTAATTACAGCCATTTTTCCGCTTGTAGAGCTAACTTTAGGTATCATAGTTTTTACTGTTCCTGCATAAAACATGTTTATCATAGCTGTCTCTACAACATCATCAAAATGGTGTCCTAAAGCTAATTTATTGTATCCTAACTCCTCAACCTTATTATAAAGTACACCTCTTCTCATCTTAGCACACAGGAAACAGGGACTATCTGGATCCTCTCTAAATGCTACCTCCCACACATTTGCATCAAATATTTCACAAGGAATATCAAGCTCTTCTAAATTCTTTTTAAACTGCTCCATATCCATAGAACCAAATCCTGGATTCATAGAGATAAATGCCACCTCAAAATTCTTACTTCTATCTTTTTTTAACTCTTGAAATAACTTACATAACAGTAAACTATCCTTTCCTCCTGATACACCAACTGCTATTTTATCCCCATCTTCTATCAAATTAAAATCCTTTATTCCTTTTATAAACTTACTCCATATGTTCTTTCTATATGTTGTTCTAAGACTTTCTAGAACTAATTCTCCTTTATTACCCATTTGCCCTCCTAAAAATATAATAAATACAATACATTATAATATTTTTTACTATTTATGTCTATAATTTTAAATTTATACAATATAAAAATAAGAACACTTCAAATAAAGTGTCCTTACTATTATACTCTATTTACTTAGGTGTCCTCTTAAAGTGCTTAAAATCATATCAATAGCCACTTTATTCTCTCCACCTCTAGGAATTATTATGTCTGCATAACGTTTACTTGGCTCACAAAACTCTAAATACATTGGTTTTACTGTTGTAAGATATTGATTTTTTACTGACTCAAAACTTCTTCCTCTCTCGTTCATATCTCTCTCTATTCTTCTCAATATCATCTCATCTGCATCTGTATCAACATATATCTTTACATCAAATAATTCTCTTATCTCAGGTACTGCAAAAATTAGTATCCCTTCAACTATAATTATCTTTGATGGATTGATCTTTACAACACCATCTTTTCTAGAGTGAGTTGTAAAATCATAAATAGGTCTCTCTATAACTTCACCATTTTTTAAAGCTAATAGATGTCTTCTTAATAAATCAAACTCTATTGAATCAGGATGATCAAAATTTACCTTTGCTTTTTCCTCTAAAGTCATGTTTGTTAATTCTTTATAGTATGCATCTTGCTCTACTAAAGCTGCATCATCAGCCTTGAAAGCTTTTACTAAATTGTTTGCAACAGTTGTTTTTCCACTTCCACTTCCTCCTGCTACTCCAATTAAAATGCAATCTTTCATGTTTTATTTCCTCCCATATCAATATACTGTTTTTTCTTATCTTTATTATTATATCATATTTTTCTATGAAAAATAAATAATTATCTTTATTAAGAAAAAAATAATAATTTAAAACCGAGGTAAAGAAAAAGGGAAAAATCACTATAATCAGTATTATCTAAACACTAATTTTAAAAGTAACTTTTTCCCTTTTCTAAAGATTATTTCAATAATCTCAATTTAAATTTTTAATATCTACAATCTCAAATTAGATTTTACTTACATCAAATACATCTAATTTATTCTCATCAATATGGCTATCTTGCATTCTTAAAATTGCATTGATTGTATCTAATGAAGTAAGTACATCTACACCATATTCAATGGCAGCTCTTCTCATTTTAAATCCATCTCTTTGAGCATCATTTGCTTTTGTAGGTGTATTGATTAATAGATCTACTTGTCTATTTTTTAATACATCATCAATGTTAGGTGAAGCCTCTCCCATTCTATTAATTAAAGTTGATTCAACTCCATGCTCAGCTAAGAATTTTTGTGTTCCCTTAGTTGCAAATAAAGTAGATCCATGCTTTACTAAGCTTTTAGCTATTGGTAAGAACTCCTCTTTGTCTTTATCTCTGATAGTTACTAATATCTTTCTATCTTGAATTAAATGAACTCTCTTAGCTCCTAATAATCCCTTATAGATTGCCTCATCTACATTATTTCCTACCCCTAATACCTCTCCTGTTGATCTCATCTCTGGTCCTAATGATACCTCAACACTTGATAATTTTTCAGTAGAGAATACGGGTACTTTTACAGCTACTAAGTTAGGCTTCTTATAGATTCCTGTTCCATAACCTATCTCTTCTAATGACTCTCCTAAGATTATTCTTGTTGCTATCTCAATTACAGGAAGTCCAGATATTTTTGATATATATGGAACTGTTCTTGAAGATCTTGGATTAACTTCTATTACATACAACTCATTTTCATAAGCTATAAATTGAATATTCATCATACCCTTTGTTTCTAAAGCTTGAGATATCTTTTTAGTTATCTCTAAAACTTTTTCCTCTGTTCCTTCATATAGATTTTGTTGAGGATAGATGGTTATTGAGTCTCCTGAATGAACTCCTGCTCTCTCTAAATGTTCCATTATCCCTGGAATTAGTACATCTTTACCATCACAGATAGCATCTACTTCTAGCTCTATTCCATTCAAGTATTTATCAATTAATACTGGATTTTCTGAGTCTCTTTCAAATGATGATTCTAAGTATTTTACTAAATTGTACTCGTCATGACAAATCTCCATTCCCTGTCCTCCAAGTACGTAAGAAGGTCTCACTAGTACTGGATATTTTATCTCATTAGCTATCTCTATTCCATGATTGATATCCCAAACAGCTCTTCCTTTTGGTCTCTTAATATCTAACTCTTCCATCATTGCTTCAAATTTCTCTCTATCTTCTGCTTCATCTATTTTTTCAGCTGAAGTTCCCAATATCTTTATTCCTTTATCAGATAAAGCATTAGCAAGTTTTATAGCAGTTTGTCCTCCAAATTGAAGTACAACTCCTTCTGGTCTCTCTTTTTCAATTATATTTAAAACATCTTCCAGAATTAATGGTTCAAAGTATAATCTGTCAGCTGTATTATAGTCAGTTGATACAGTTTCTGGGTTATTATTTATGATTATGCTCTCTATTCCCATTTTCTTTAGTGTTTTTATTGAGTGAACTGTACAGTAGTCAAACTCTATTCCTTGTCCAATTCTTAT
>JAHHSZ010000067.1 GCA_020024915.1 Fusobacterium sp.
ATAAAAAAGAGTGAGAGTAAATAGTAAACTATCTACAATCACTCTTTTATATTAGTTTTGGCTAGCAGTTAGCATGAAAGGAATTACCTGTTTCTTTCTAGAAACTACTCCTTCTAACCAAGCTGTTTTATTATCTAAAGTTACATTGAAAGCTTTTTCTACAAGCTCTGGGCATTTTCCAACTGTTAGAACATATGATCCAGCTTTTATAATATCAGTTATTACAAGAACAAATAGATCATAGTTAGATTTTTCACTCATAGAGTTCATAGCAGCTTCTAAATCAGCCTGAGTATTTAAAAGTCCAGCTACATCAACAGTGTTTACTTGAGCAACTGCTACTTTTTTACCATTCATATCGAACTCTTTCATATCTATAGTGATTATCTCTTCAGAAGTTTTATCAGAAAGAGAAGTTCCCTCAATTAGAAGTTTCATTCCATAATCTTCAAAATTCTTTTCTCCACAGATTTTAGAAAGCTCTTTTACAGCTTCTACATCTTCAGGTGTGCAAGTTGGAGATTTGAAAAGTAGTGTATCAGAGATAATAGCACTCATCATAAGTCCAGCAGCCATTTTAGATGGAGTGATATTAGCTTGTTTAAATAATCTATAGATTAGAGTACAAGTACATCCAACTGTATCAGCAGTAATTTTTAAAGGTTCATCAGTAGTTAAACTAAATTTATGATGGTCTACAACCTCTAATATCTTAGCATTCTCAATACCGTCAGCTGTTTGAGCTTTTTCATTATGGTCAACTAAGATTACATTTTTTGTTCCATTTTCGTCAGCATTTACATTTTCTATAAATAGAGGTGCAGTAGCTCCAAAATGATCTAAAGCGAATTGAGTTTCTCTGCTTACATTTCCTAATCTGCAAGGAATAGCATTAGCTCCTAAAGCATTTTTTAATTCAGCAAAAGAGATTGCTGAACATATTGAATCAGTATCTGGATTTTTATGTCCAAAAACAAGAATTTGTTTCATAAGTCCTCCTTAAAATTCATCTATTTATTTACATATCATACCATTTTTTTTAAAATTTAGGAATAGAAAAATTATAAAAAAGAGAAATTTTATCACTATAATATGATATAATTATAGGTGAAAATTAAATGTAAAGAGGAGATAGGATGAAAAAGTATATAGAAGAGTTGAGAGAGAAGATAAAAAAATATAGTGATTATTACTATACAAACAATGAAAGTTTAATATCAGATATAGAGTTTGATAGATTATTGGTAGAATTAAAGGAGTTGGAAGAGAAATATCCAGAGTATGGAAGTGTAGAGTCACCTACTGAAATTGTAGGAGCTACAAATTTAAGAGATACAAAATTTCAAAAAGTAACTCATAAAAAACCTATGTTGAGCTTATCTAACTCATATAATGAGGGGGATATATCTGATTTCATTGAGAGAGTTAAGAAGAATTTAGCAGAGGAAAAAGGGATAGAGTATGCTTTGGAATTAAAACTTGATGGGCTATCTCTAAGTATTCAATATGAGAATGGAAAATTAGTAAGAGCAGTGACAAGAGGAGATGGAACAGTAGGAGAGGATGTAACTGAGAATATATTAGAGATAGAGTCAATTCCTAAGGTTCTGAAAGAGAGTGTAAGCCTAGAGATCAGAGGAGAGGTAGTCCTACCTATATCAAAATTTGAAGAGTTGAATAGAAGAAGATTAGAGGCTGGAGAGGAGGTTTTTGCAAATCCTAGAAATGCTGCTAGTGGAACATTGAGACAGCTAGATTCAAAAATAATAAAAGAGAGAGGGTTAGATGCCTATTTTTATTTCTTGGTAGATGCACAAAATTATGAAGTAAAGACTCATAGTGAGAGTATTGATTATCTTTCAAAATTAGGAATAAAAACAACAGGTGTATGTGAAGTTTTAAAAGATTCATCTGAATTGATTAAAAGAATAGAGTATTGGGGAGAAAAGAGAGAGAACTTGGATTATGAAACAGATGGAATGGTTATAAAGGTAAATGAGATTGAGCTTTGGAACAAGCTGGGAAATACAACAAAAAGTCCGAGATGGGCAATAGCTTTTAAATTTCCAGCTAAACAGGTAACTACAAAAATATTGGGAGTAACTTGGCAGGTGGGAAGAACAGGGAAGATAACACCAGTGGCAGAGCTTGAAGAGGTGGAGCTATCAGGAAGTAGAGTAAAAAGAGCAAGTCTACACAACTATCAAGAGATTGAGAGAAAAGACATCAGAGTGGGAGATAGTGTATTTATAGAGAAAGCTGCTGAGATTATTCCACAGGTTGTCAAGTCTGTCAGAGAACTAAGAGATGGAAGTGAGATGGTTATAAGTGAACCAATAACTTGCCCTATATGTAATACTCCAGTAGAGAGAGAGGAGGGACAGGTAGATATAAAGTGCCCTAATCTAACTTGTCCTGGAAAAGTAGAGGGAGAGTTAATATATTTTGTATCTCGTGATGCTATGAATATAGCTGGATTTGGAAGCAAGATAGTAGAGAATATGTTAAAACTTGGATTTATCCAAAATATAGTAGATATCTACGAACTAAAAAATCATAGAGAAGATTTAGAAAAATTAGAAAAGATGGGTAAAAAGAGTGTAGATAATCTGTTAAATGCAATAGAGAACAGTAAAGCTAGGGAATATTCAAAGGTACTTTGTGCTTTAGGAATACCATTTATCGGGAAAACATCAGCAAAACTATTGGCTCAAGCTAGTGGAAATATAGATAGATTGATGGAGATGACTGTGGAGGATCTAACTCAAATAGAGGGAGTTGGAGATAAGATGGCACAAGCTGTATATGATTTCTTTAGAGATGAGGAGAAGATAAGATTAATAGCTGGGCTAAAATCTCACGGAATTTGCTTTGAACAGGAGGTAGTAGAGGAGCTACCTCAGGAAGAGAGAGTATTTACAGGGAAAACTTTTCTATTTACAGGAACTTTGAAAAACTTTACGAGAAATGAGATAAAAGAGGAGATTGAAAAACTAGGTGGCAAAAACCTCTCAGCAGTGAGTAAAAACCTTGATTACCTAATAGTTGGAGAAAAGGCTGGAAGTAAATTGAAAAAAGCTCAAGAGCTTGGAACTATAAACATAATTAGTGAAGAGGAATTTATGGAAATCTGTGGTAAAAAATAGTATCTCTATTTGACTAATAGGGGAATTTATGATAGCATATATTCTGAAGAAGTATATCTAATAAAATTTGAAGAGAGGAACATCAATGATAGGAAATATTTTTAAGAAAATTTTTGGAACTAAAAATGATAGAGAAGTAAAGAGAATAAGAAAAATAGTAGCTGCTATCAACTCTTTAGAACCAGATTTTGAAAAGTTAACAGATGAACAATTAAGAGAGAAAACAGTAATATTTAAGGAGAGACTAGCTCAAGGAGAGACTTTAGATGACATAATGGTGGAAGCATTTGCCACTGTAAGAGAAGCATCTAAGAGAGTTTTAGGAATGAGACACTATGATGTACAGCTAATAGGTGGAATTGTACTTCACGAAGGAAAAATTACAGAGATGAAGACAGGAGAAGGAAAAACATTAGTTGCTACATGTCCTGTATACCTAAATGCACTATCAGGAAAGGGTGTGCATGTAATTACTGTAAATGATTATCTTGCAGCAAGAGATAGAGAGATGATGGGAAGATTATACTCTTTCTTAGGACTTACTTCAGGGGTAATTTTAAATGGTATTCCAACAAGAGAGAGAAGAGATGCTTATAACGCAGATATAACTTATGGAACAAACTCTGAATTTGGATTTGACTATCTGAGAGATAATATGGTTGGATCTATGGATGAAAAGGTTCAAAGACCACTTAACTACTGTATAGTTGACGAGGTAGACTCAATTCTTATAGATGAGGCTAGAACACCACTTATTATTTCAGGAGCAGCAGAGGATTCTACAAAATGGTATCAAATATTTTATCAAGTTGTGTCAATGCTGAATAGAAGCTATGAAACTGAAAAGATAAAAGATCCAAAATTAAAGAAAGAGATGAATATTCCTGCAGAAAAAATTGGAGATTATGAGGTAGATGAAAAATCTAAGAATATAGTTTTAACTGAAAAAGGAATAGCTAAGGTGGAAAAATTCTTAAAGATAGAGAACCTGTATTCACCAGAAAATGTAGAATTAACACATTATTTAAACCAAGCATTAAAAGCTAAAGAGCTATTTAAAAGAGATAGAGATTACTTAGTAAGAGAAGGGCAAGTAATAATAATAGATGAGTTTACAGGAAGAGCTATGGAGGGAAGAAGATATTCAGATGGACTTCACCAAGCTATTGAGGCTAAAGAGGGAGTACACATAGCTGGAGAGAACCAAACTCTTGCTTCTATTACATTACAAAACTATTTCAGAATGTATAACAAGTTATCTGGAATGACAGGAACAGCTGAAACAGAGGCAGCAGAGTTTGTACATACTTATGGATTACAGATTGTTGTTATCCCAACTAATAAACCTGTACAGAGAAAAGATAATGCTGACCTAGTATATAAAACAAAAAAAGAGAAGATAGAAGCTATTATAAAGAGAATAGAGGGACTTAATGAGAAGGGACAACCAGTATTGGTTGGAACAATATCTATTAAAGGTTCAGAGGAGTTATCAGAACTATTAAAAGCTAGAAAGATAAAACATAATGTATTGAATGCTAAGTATCACGCAAAAGAGGCTGAAATAGTAGCTCAGGCTGGAAGATATGGAGCTGTAACTATTGCTACAAATATGGCTGGAAGAGGAACTGATATAATGTTGGGAGGAAACCCAGAGTTCTTGGCAATAGCAGAACTTGGAGATAGAGAGAATGAGAACTATGATTCTGTTCTAAAGAAGTATGAGCTTCAGTGTAAAGAAGAGGGAGAAAAGGTAAAATCATTAGGTGGACTTTTCATACTTGGAACTGAAAGACACGAATCAAGAAGAATAGATAATCAGTTGAGAGGAAGAGCTGGAAGACAGGGAGATCCTGGAGAATCAGAGTTTTATCTATCTTTAGAAGATGATTTGATGAGATTGTTCGGGTCAGATAGAGTAAAAACTGTTATGGAAAAATTAGGATTGCCAGAAGGAGAACCTATCACACATCCAATGATAAATAAGGCTATAGCTAATGCTCAAACTAAGATAGAATCTAGAAACTTTGGAATTAGAAAAAATTTACTAGAGTATGATGATGTAATGAACAAGCAAAGAACTGCTATATATGATAGTAGGAATGAAGCAATGAGTAAAGAAGATCTGAAAGATAGTATAATCAAGATGTTACAAGAGACTATCTATTCTCAAGTTGCAAGGAGATTTGTTGGAGAGTATAAAGATGACTGGGATATGCAAGGTTTGGCAGAGTACTTAAATGATACTTATGGATATACAGTGGAAGATAGAGAAGAGTATAAGTCAATGAGTATAGAGGATTATAGTAAGAAAATTTTTGATAATATCTGTGCTCAATATGATGAAAAAGAGAGTAAAGTTGGAAGAGATTTAATGAGAAAACTAGAGAAATATATACTGTTTGAAGTTATAGACTCAAGATGGAGAGAGCATTTAAAATCTCTAGATGGATTAAAAGAGGGAATATATTTGAGAGCTTATGGACAAAAAGATCCAGTAGTAGAGTATAAGATACTATCAGGGGAGCTTTATGAGCAAATGGTAGAAACTATAAAAGAACAGGCAACATCTTTCTTATTTAAAGTTATTGTAAAACAACATGAGGATGAAAATCTTCAGTTAAAAAATGAGAAAGAGGAGATAAAGGAGTATACTTTAGAGGATGAAAATGGGGTGGAAAAGATAGAGACAAAAGAGGTAACTCCAGATTCGCCTTGTCCTTGTGGAAGTGGAAAAAAATATAAAAACTGTTGTGGAAGAGTATAAGGGAGGCTATATAATGAAAAAGGTATTAACAGGAATTTGTGCCATAGTATTACTTGCATCTTGCAGTTCACTAGATAAAGGAACTTCATTGGAACAAAAATACTCAATAACAAAAGAATCAGCAAAAGAGTGGGATAAAACTATAATTAAAGTGGTAAAGGGTGAATCTTTAATAGAGGATTGGTATGGAGATGAAAATCCAATACTTTACTTAAGAAAAACAGGAAAAATGAATGAGAAAGATTTTAACTTCTTAACTTCATTAGAGAAAAAAGATGTCAATGAAATAACAGATGAAGATTATGATAAATTTATAGACTTAGTAAATAAATATAATAAAAAATTACCTAGAAAATTCTATCTATCTGATGAGAATTTAAAAAATCCTAAAGGACTTGTGGATAGAATGGTAAGAGAATCTTTTGTAAAAATGGACACTCCATCTAGTCATATAAAAAATGAAGTAGCTACTCCAGATGAGTGGGAAGAAATAGTAGCTTTTTCAAAACAAGATGACCTATCAGAAAAAGACACTAAAAAATTAAGAAAGATACTAAATAAATTTATAAAAAGAGATGAGTTCTATGATGAGAGAGCTTGGTATAATAGAGAGATTTCAGATAGAATAATCAAAATAACAAATATAGATGCTAAAGAAACAACTACAGCTATTGAGAAGAACAATGTAAATGCTAAAGCTTTATATATAGCATATCCAGAGTATTTTTCAAATTTAGAAAAATGGGATGATTAAAAAATAGTACTATAACAGAGGAGGGATCAAAAGTGATCTCCTCCTTTTGTTTACAAGGAGAAAAAATGGACGTTGATATGCATATTCACACCTTAGAATCTGATGGAACCTATACACCTGAAGAGATAATATTGAGAGCTATGAAAAATAATGTAATAGCTCTTGCTATAACTGACCATGATACTGTAGCAGGAGTAAAGGCTGGGAAAGTAGCAGCAGACAGATATGGAATGGAATTTATAGAAGGAATAGAAATTTCTTGTAATGAAGAGAATCTAGAAGTACATGTATTGGGATACTATCTAAATCTTAAAGATGAGGTATTTTTAAAGGAATTGGTGGAATTAGAAGAGACCAGAGAAAAAAGAAATAGAAAAATGATAGAAAAATTTGAAAAAATTGGTATAATAATAGATATAGAAGACTTAAAAAGATTTGCACCAGGAAAGATAATCAGTAGATTACACTTTGCTAATTATCTCTTGGAAAAAGGAATAGTGGCAAATAAGAATGAAGCTTTTATAAAATATCTAGGAAGAACAGGCTTAGCTTATGTTCCAAAGGAGAATTTTTCACCAGAAAGAGCTGTAAAAATGATAAAGGCAAATGGAGGTTTTACTTCATTAGCTCATCCAAAGCTAATAACGTTGAATGACAAGGTTTTAAATGACCTTATTGGAAGATTAAAAGAGTGTGGTTTAGATGCCCTAGAGTCACAGTACAGTTCATTTTCTAAAGCAGAGAGGCAGAAATTTAGAAAATTAGCTAAAAAATATGGTCTTTTAATCACAGGGGGATCAGATTTTCACGGGGATAATAGAGAGTGTGTAGATATTGGTGATGCAGGTTTAGAGTACTCTCAATTTGAAAGAATAAAAAAATTTTTGAATAAATAAGGAGGAAAAAATGATTATTGTAACAGGTGCAGCTGGTATGATAGGAAGTGCAATGGTATGGAAACTTAATGAGATGGGTAGAAATGATATCATTGTTGTAGATAAGCTAAGAACAGAGGAGAAATGGCTTAACTTAAGAAAGAGAGATTATGCTGATTGGGTAGATAGAGATGATCTATTTGATTGGCTATCTAATTCAGCAAATGCTGAAAAGATAACAGGAGTTGTACATATGGGAGCTTGTTCAGCTACAACTGAGAGAGATGGAGATTTTTTAATGAGCAATAACTATGGATATAGTAAAAAATTATGGGAGTTCTGTGCAGCAAGACAGATACCTTATGTATATGCTTCATCAGCAGCTACTTATGGTGGTGGAGAATTAGGATACAATGATGATGTGAGTGTAGAGGAGTTAAAAAAATTACAACCTCTAAACAAATATGGATATTCAAAGAAAATATTTGATGACTGGGCATTTAAACAGAGTATAGTACCTAAACAATGGTGTGGATTAAAATTCTTTAACGTATATGGGCCACAAGAGTACCATAAAGGAAGAATGGCTTCAATGGTATTCCATACTTTTAATCAGTATAGAGACAATGGTGGAGTAAAACTTTTTAAATCTCATAAAGAAGGCTTCGAAGATGGGGAACAATTGAGAGATTTTGTATATTTAAAAGATGTCGTAGATGTAATGTACTATCTATTAACTGAAAAAGTTGAATCTGGAGTATATAACATAGGAACAGGAGAGGCTAGAAGTTTCTTAGATCTATCTATGGCTACAATGAGGGCAGCAGCAAATAATCCAGAATTAAGACAGGAAGAGGTTATAGAGTTTATACCTATGCCAGAGGATTTAAGAGGAAGATACCAATACTTTACTCAAGCTAGTATGGAAAAATTAAAAAGAGCAGGATATACTAAGAAATTTACATCTTTAGAGGATGGAGTAAGGGATTATGTTGAAAACTATTTATCAAAAGAAGATCCATATTTATAAGGTGATAAATAGATGAATTTGTTTTTAATCGTTATAATATTGGGGATAGTTGAAGGAATGACAGAATTTCTTCCAGTAAGTAGTACAGGTCATATGATATTGGTTGAAAAGTTTATTGGAGATGGAAGATTTTCATCAAAGTTTATGGAGAGTTTTTTAATAATTGTTCAATTGGGGGCAATATTAGCAGTGGTTATCTATTTTTGGGATACCTTAACACCATTTGTTAAGAATAAGAAAGAGCTTATCTCTAGAATTAGATTGTGGACAAAGGTTATTGTGGGAGTTTTACCAGCAGCTGTCATTGGTTTATTGTTAGATGATTACATTTCAGAGTATTTTATGGGGAATGTATTCGTAGTAGCAACAACTCTAATATTTTTCGGAGTGATTTTAATTGTTATTGAAAAGTACTATAAAACAGCTGGAAAGATCGATAGTTTTGGAAAATTAAGTTATAAGTTTGCTTTTATAATCGGATTTTTTCAGTGCTTGGCAATGATACCAGGAACATCAAGATCTGGAGCTACAATAATTGGGAGCTTATTGTTGGGGCTATCAAGAGGACTGGCAACAGAGTTTTCTTTCTTTTTAGCAATTCCTACAATGTTTGGAGCTACTCTTCTTAAGCTTATAAAAAATGGAATGAACTACACAACTACTGAGTGGCAACTTATTGGAGTTGGAACACTTGTGTCATTTGTTGTAGCCTACCTTGTAATAAAGTGGTTTATGGGCTATATTAAGAAAAGAGACTTTGTTTTCTTTGGAGTGTATAGAATAATTTTAGGAATATTAGTATTGATATTTTTATTTATCTAAGATTAGAGAGTATAGAAGTTTCAAAAATAACGAAGATTGAGAAAAATAAAT
>JAHHSZ010000068.1 GCA_020024915.1 Fusobacterium sp.
CTCTCCACTATCTCTCTTGGGAATCTCCATCTCTGTAACTCTTAATTTTTCTACATTTCCATTTTCTTTAACAACAACACACTTCATTCAATTATTTCCTTTACCACATTTTAATATTTATAGAATAAACTTCCACCTATGAACTCTTTCAAGATTGAATCATCTGGAATTAAATCTATCTTTATATCCACAAAACAATATAGAAATCTCATCAATCTCTTAGCTTCCTCATAATACGGACTACTTGGTTTTATTCTAATTAGCTCTCTCAAAGCATAGTTCTTTAAAACTCCTAACTCATACACAAGATTACTGTTAAATAGAGCATCTGCTTCCTCTTGGAATGGAAAAATATGTCTCTCTTCTCCTCTTCTTACAGAAGCCCACATAGCAAGAGTTCCCTCTCCTTTTTCCTCTCTTGATAAACTATCTCTTACCAATCTTCTAATTTTTCTAACATCACTTGTTGAGATTCTATTATGTTTATCAATATTAAGTTGTGTTAGACAACTAATATAGATTTTGAACTTATTCTCTCTTGGAATTACTTGGGTAAGTCTCTCATTTAAACCATGGATCCCCTCTATTACAATTATTCCATTTTCATCTGCAAGTTTCTTTAGATCTCCCACATTTTCACGCTCTCCAGTTATGAAATTATATCTTGGGATTTCAACCTCTTTTCCATCTATCAAATTCTTCAAATTTTCATTTAATAGTCTTATATCTAGAGCATCCATTGTTTCAAAATCCTTTTGTCCATTCTCATCTAAAGGAACATTAGCTCTACCAATATAATAATTATCTAAAGATATCAGTACTGGTTTCATTCCATTTGCCTTTAAATGTATACAAAGTCTCATACTAAATGTTGTCTTTCCTGATGATGATGGACCAGCAATAGTAACAAGTTTAATCCTCTTATTCTGTGAAATTTGTTCAGCTATCTTAGCTATATCCTTATGGTGTAGAGCTTCATTTACCTGTATTAACTCTCCTATCTCTTTATTTAACACCTTCTCATTCAAGCTTCCTAAAGTATCTACTCCTAAAATATGATTCCATTTTCCTGACTCTGAAAATATTTTTGCTAATTTAGGAGTATTTATCTTCGGTGGAAGTACCAAATCCTCTGTCAATGGATACTTTATTATAAAACCTTCATTGTATTTAACAAGTTCAAAAATTTCTATATCTCCAGTAAATTTATAGGGTTTCTCATATACATAATCATGATAACCATCAATAGAATACTCCATTATACTTGTCCAACCACTATTATCTAATAGCTTTCTTACATCTTCTCTCTCTATTGTTCCACTTTTGGCTTTTAACTCCTCATTATTTCCGACAACTAATTCTATTGGATAATTCTTAGCTATAATCTCTTTCATTTTATTGGAAATTTTTTCTATACCTTCTTTTGTCAAAACAACATTATCAATTTCACCATAAACCCCATTATTTAGGGAATTATCTATAGTTACATCTCCATCTGGGTATATATCTTTTATAGCTTTTAGTAAAATGAGTTTTATAGTTGTTGAATATTTCTTTGCATTAAATTTTAACATAATCTCACCTCTTTTGTTATTTACTATATTATACCTTTTTTGTTCAAATAATTTAATAACATTTTAGAAAAAAAGTTGTTGCAAACCCCTTTACAACAACTTTTCTCCACTATATTTCAACTTTTAAATTCATATGTCTCCCTAATTAGACTCTATTTTTCAATAAATCCAAGTTCTTCAGCTAGATGACATGCGTAGAAGTGCCCCTCTCCAACTTCTCTTAACCTTGGATCCTCTTGTCTACATATATCTTTTGCATAAACACATCTTTTTGCAAATCTACAACCTTTTTCAGGATTTATAGGAGATGTAATCTCACCTTGAAGTTTTATTCTCTCCATTTTTTTCTTAATACTTGGTACTGGTATAGCTGACAAAAGAGCCTTTGTATATGGGTGGATTGGATTTTTGAAAAGCATCTTAGATGGTGCTTTTTCAACTAATTGTCCCAAATACATTACAGCTATATCATCAGAGAAGTGTTTTACAACTGATAAGTCATGTGTTATGAACATATATGTAAGTCCAAACTCCTCTTGTAAATCTTTCATCAAGTTTAGTACCTGTGCTTGAATAGATACGTCTAGAGCTGATACTGGCTCGTCACAAACTATAAACTTCGGTTTCAATGCCAATGCTCTTGCTATTCCTATTCTCTGTCTTCTTCCTCCATCCAATTCATGTGGATATGTATTCATAAGTCTTTCACTCAAACCTACTATTTCCATTAACTCTTTTACTCTTTTCTCTAATTCCTCTTTACTTTTACATATTTTATGGATAATTAATGGCTCAGCAATTATCTCACTTACAGTCATTCTTGGGTTAAGAGAAGCGAATGGATCTTGAAAAATTATCTGCATTTTCTTTCTCATCTCTCTCATCTGATCTTTTGAGTAGTTTCTGATATTTTCTCCCTCAAAAAGTATCTCTCCATCTGTAGCCTCAAGTAACCTTAAGATAACTCTTCCAGTTGTAGATTTTCCACAACCAGACTCTCCTACTACTCCTAAAGTTTTTCCTTCACAAATAGTAAAATTTATATCATCTACTGCGTGTAAAAGTCCTTTTGGAGTATTAAAATATTTTTTTAAGTTTTTTACTTCTAATAAAACTTTATTATTTTCCATTATTAATTCTCCTCCCCTACTACTTTTACTTTTCCTTCACAAACAAAACATCTTGCTTTGTGATTATTACCTAAATCAGTAACTCCTGGTTGCTCTTTAGAACAAAGTTCTGTAGCATGAGGACATCTAGGATGGAATTTACATCCTGATGGTAAATTCGTAGGATCTGGCATCAATCCTTGAATTGGTTTCAATCTTGTGCACTCTTCATCTAGACTAGGAATTGATCCAAATAATCCACGAGTATATGGATGTTGTGGATTTTCAAAAACATCTAGCAGACTTCCTGCTTCTACTATCTCACCAGCATACATTATTGCAACTTTATCACACACTTGTGCAACTACTCCCAAGTCATGTGTTATCAATATCATAGCTGTTTTAAACTTCTCTTTTAACTCATTCATTAGATCTAGAACTTGTGCTTGTATAGTAACGTCTAGTGCTGTTGTTGGCTCATCTGCTATTAGAAGCTTTGGATTACAAGCTAAGGCAATTGCTATTACAACTCTCTGCTTCATTCCACCAGAAAATTGATGTGGGAAATCATTTGCTCTAGCACCAGGGATTCCAACTAGTTCAAGCATCTCTTTTGCCTTCTCAAAAGATCCATCTTTCCCTAACTTCTCATGTAATTCGATAACCTCGGCAATCTGCTCTCCTACTGTCATTACAGGGTTTAATGAAGTCATTGGATCTTGAAATATCATTGAAATCTTACTTCCTCTTATCTTTCTCATCTGTTCTTCTGGTAAAGTCAGTAAATCTTCTCCTTTGAATATAATCTTTCCATTTAATATTTTTCCTGGAGGATTTGGAATAAGTCCCATTATTCCAAGAGCAGTTGTTGTTTTCCCAGCTCCAGTTTCCCCAACTAGTCCTATTGTTTCTCCCTCTTCTAATTCGATCTCCAAATTATTTACAGCAGATACTACCTCATCTTCTGTAACATATTGTATAGTTAAATCTTTTATCTCTAATAATTTACTCATTGACACTTCCTCCTAATATAACTACTGTTTCAACCTTGGGTCTAATGCATCTCTTAATCCATCTCCTAATAAGTTAAGAGAAAGAATTGTTATCATTATTGCTACACCTGGGAAAGTTGTAACCCACCAAGCATATCTTAGATATTGTCTACCACCAGATAGCATAGATCCCCATTCTGGTGCTGGAGGTTGAATTCCCAATCCGATAAAGCTTAAACCTGCAGTTGAAAGTATTGCACTTGCTACTCCCAAAGTTGCTTGTACAATTACAGGAGCTAATGAGTTAGGAATAATATGTCTAAAAATTATTCTTACATTACTTGCTCCAATAGCTTTAGCTGCTTCTATAAACTCCTGGTCTCTTATTGAAAGTACAGAAGCTCTAACTATTCTTGCATAACTTGGTACACTTGATATACTAATTGCTAACATCAGATTTAATATGCTTGGTCCTAATGCTGATACTATTGCTATTGCAAGTAATATACTTGGTACTGCTAAGAATATATCCATAATTCTCATTATTGTATTATCTAATTTTCCACCATAATAACCAGCAACTGCTCCTAATACTCCCCCTATTATGATTGAGATTCCAACAGCTACTATACCAACTTGTAATGATACTCTTGTACCATGTACAAGTCTTGCAAAAATATCTCTACCAAACTCATCTGTTCCAAGCCAATGTGCTGCACTTGGTCCTTGTAATTTCTGTGCTAAATTTTGTTTTATTACTACATTATCATAGTTTGCTATAACATCAGCAAAAATTGCTAGTAAGAAAAGAATTATTAAGATTATTAGCCCTAGAATTGCCATCTTATTTCTCTTCAATCTTCTCCATACTTCCATCCACTGACTTCTTTTTTTGTTTGAAGTGTTTGTACTTGACATCCTTTCTCCCCCTTACTACTTATATTGTGATTTTATTCTTGGATCAACATAAGCATATAATATATCTACAAGTAAGTTTACCACACTAAAAGCTGTTGCCAAGAATACAACGGCTGCTAACACTGTAGGTGTATCTTTTTGCCTTATTGCATCTACCATCAATCTTCCAACACCTGGCCATGAATAAACTGACTCAGTTAGTACTGCTCCACCTAATAAATATCCAAATTGTAATCCAGCAACTGTTATTATTGGAATAAGTGCATTCTTTAAAGCATGTTTATTTATAACAACTTTTTCAGATACTCCTTTTGCTCTAGCTGTTCTTATATAATCTTGCCTTATTACCTCTAACATTGATGAACGTGTCATCCTTGTAATTATAGCTGCTGATCCTACTCCTAATGTTACAGCAGGAAGTATTATACTGCTTAGTCCATTATATCCTCCAGATGGTAACCAACCTAATTTTACTGAGAAAGTTAAAATTAGCATAAGTCCTAACCAGAATACTGGCATTGATACTCCTAATAGAGCAATTACCATACTAAAACTATCTAAGAAAGAATACTGTCTTGTAGCTGAAATTATACCAATTGGAATTCCTATACAAACAGATATAATAATTCCTATAACTGCTAATATCAATGTGTTTGGGAATCTTGCAAATATTTCTCCAAATACCTCTCTTCCCGTTGTATATGACCTTCCAAAATCTCCCATTATAGCATTTTTTACAAATCTAAAGTACTGCATAAAGAATGGATCATTAAGTCCCATCTCTTCTCTCAATTTTAAAACTGCTGCTTTTGGTGCATTTTCCCCTAATATTAATTGAGCTGGATCTCCTGGTGTTAATGACATTATTGCAAAAACTAATAATGAAACTCCTAACAATACAGGAATAAGTAGTAAAACTCTTTTCAATACATACTTGTGCATACTATTTTTGACACTCATCCTTTAAATCAAGTGTCCTCTCCTTTCTTTTTAAGTTTTAATTTTTAAAATAAAAGGCTGTATCTTTAAGACACAGCCTTTTTTAACTAATTTGATTTAAATTTCACTCCATAAAGTCTATGATGCCCTGCTGCTTTCAATTTGAAATTTTCTATATTTTTTTGTAATGCTGCATTTTGTGCTTTATATGCAGTAATATACAATGGAACATCTTCTTGAACTATTATTTGAACCTCTTTATATAGCTCTTTTCTCTCTTCTTGATCTACTGAGTTTCTAGCTCTTGTTAATAGATCATCAACTTTTGGATTTGAGTAGAATGATCTGTTTCCTGCTCCTCCAAAAGTAGAACTATGTAGTAATGGGAATAATCCATAGTCTGCGTCACCAGTTACAGTTACCCAACCAAGGATAAACATTTCATGATCCCCTCTTGCAGTACCATCTAAGTATGCTCCCCACTCAAGAGTTTCTATTGTCATATCTATTCCTATCTCTTTTAATTGAGCTTGTAATATTACAGCAATATCTCTTCTATCTGGATTTTCATTGACCCAAATTGTTGTTTTAAATCCATTTGGGTATCCAGCTTCTGCTAATAATTGTTTAGCTTTTTCAACATTGTACTCCCAAGCTTTTGCTTCATCAGTATGTCCAAATACTTTTGGTCCTATTAATGAATTAGCCTTTCTTCCTGAACCTTTATAAACTGCTGCTATTATGTCATCAGCATTTATTGCAGTTGCTATAGCTTGTCTTACTTTTATATTATCAAATGGTGCTTTTTTAGTATTGAATCCAATATAGTCAATTGATAATGAAGGCTCTTCTAAGAATATAACTGTATCGTCATTTCTTAATTTATCTTTATCCAATCCTTCAATATCATAAGCTATATCAATCTCACCAGTCTCAATAGCTATTGTTCTATTTGATCCCTCTACAATAGGTCTGAATATCACATTTTTTATAGGAGCTTCTCCTAAGAAGTAATCAGGGTTTGCCACTAGAGTTATTCTATCTCCTGATTGCCATGAAACAAATTTATAAGGTCCTGTTCCTATTGGATGTTGTCCATAAGAATCTCCATACTCTTTTACAGCTTTCTCATTCAAAATTGCTGCTGTTGGATGTGATAAATGGCTTAATAATGCTCCAAATGGTTGAGTTGTAGTTATTTTGACAGTATTGTCATCAACAACTTCTACGCTCTCTACAGTTCCAATTATGTGAGAAACTTGAGGTGATGCTTTCATTCTATCAAGTGAGAACTTAACATCTGATGCTTTTAATTCTTCACCATTGTGAAATTTAACACCTTTTCTTAAATGAAATATAGTCGTCTTACCATCAGGCTGCTCCCAAGATTCTGCTAATCCTGGAACTATCTCCATATTATCTCCCTGCTCAACTAATCTATCATAAATTTGCACTGTTACTCTAGATGATTGTGCGTCATTTGTTGCATGTGGATCTAATGATTTTGCCTCTGCTCCATCTGATACTATTATTGTATCTTTCACTTTTGCATCTCCACTTGCTGCATCTTTGCTTCCACCACAAGATACAAACAAAAATACCAGCAGTAGTGTTGCCAATACTAAACGTAACTTCCCTTTCATATTCATAGTATTTTCCTCCTAGTTTTTTATATTTCAGTTTTTTGAAAAAAATTTTTCAATAAGCACATTTTTTTAGAGTATTATATAAGAATGTGTTTCTTTATAATACTCTTATTCTCAAATTATTATATTTCCTCTAAATAATGAAATATTTTTTATTTTATATCTAAGAATTTACTACATTATTTAATATTTGTCAAATTAATGCTATATATCTATAAGATTTAAATTATAAATTAAAGCTATACTTATTTCTTTTATAATCTTGTTTTGAAAAAAATGCTATTTTTTTAGCATTTTTTTAGAAAAAATTAATGTTGTTTTTTCTTATTTCAAAAAATATATCTTTCTTATATATTTTTTCTATAAAAAAACGAGGTATAAAACCTCGTTCTCTACTAAAACTATTTTCTGATTCCTAATCTAGCAATTAAACTTCTATATCCTTCTAAGTCTTTCTTAGTAAGATAAGCAAGTAATCTCTTTCTTTGTCCTACCATTTTTAATAATCCTAATCTTGAGTGGAAATCTTTCTTATGAGTTCTTAAGTGATCAGTTAAGTGGTTGATTTTCTCTGTTAATAGAGCAATTTGTACTTCAGTTGATCCTGTATCTCCTTCAAATTTTCCAAACTCTTTAATAATTTCTGCTTTACTTCTCATAGCCATTTTGAATTCCTCCTAATTATGTATTATCTAAGCTAAGTAATACGAGGCTAACCGCAAAACTGAGCTTAAATTCCCTTGTAATTATATCACACTTATCCTATATTGTAAAGTATCTTTGTAAATTTTTATTAATCTTCTACCTCTATATTTGAGTTCTCTAATATCTCTACTGTTTCACTCTCTTGTTCTATCTCATCTATGCTTTCACCTTTCATAATAGCTTCAAACTCCTCTCTATTAAGATGCTCTCTCTCTAATAATGCTTTAGCTACAGCATCTAATCTATCATAGTATTTAGTAAGTATATCTAAAGTCTCTTTATAGATAGTTTGAACTATCTTAAAAATCTCCTCATCTACCTCTTTACCTGTTACATCACTATAGTATTTTTGTTGGAAATAATCCCCTTCTTTTGTATTATCTAATAAAATCGGTCCAAATTTTTCATTCATTCCAAATCTTGTTACAATAGCATGGGCTATAGCTGTAGCTCTTTCAATATCATTACTTGCTCCAGTTGTAATATCTCCAAATACAATTTGCTCTGCAGCTCTTCCACCATATAGTACTCTCATCTCGTCTAAGAACTCATTTTTTGATTTATAACTTCTATCCTCTTCAGGTAAAGCCATTGTATAACCTCCTGCCATACCTCTGGGAACGATTGATATTTTATGAACTGGATCTGTATTAGGTAGTGCATAGTGCATTACAGCGTGTCCAGCCTCATGATACGCTGTTATCTTTCTCTCTTTCTCTATCACTTTTTTAGATTTTCTCTCTGGACCTATACTTACCTTCTCTGAAGCTTCTTCTAAGTCCTCCATAGTAATCTCTTCTCTATTATCTCTTGCTGCTAAAATTGCCGCCTCATTTAATAAGTTTGCCAAGTCTGCTCCTACAAATCCTGGTGTTTTTTTAGCTATTGTTCTTAAATTAACATCTTTAGCTAACTTTTTATCTCTTACATGAACTTTTAATATTGCTTCTCTTCCATCAATATCTGGACTGTCAACAAAAACTTGTCTGTCAAATCTTCCTGGTCTCATTAGAGCTCTATCCAAAATCTCTGGTCTATTTGTTGCTGCTAAAACTATTATAGTTTCATCAGTACCAAATCCGTCCATCTCAACAAGAAGTTGGTTAAGAGTTTGCTCTCT
>JAHHSZ010000007.1 GCA_020024915.1 Fusobacterium sp.
AGAAAATAACTATTGACAAAACTAAAGAATGAGTTTATACTTGAGTTATAGAGATGAAAATAATATATATATCTTCAGGGCAGGGTGAGTGTGAACAATTCCCGACCGGTGGTGACAGTCCACGAGAGTATTTTACTCTGATTTGGTGAAATTCCAAAACCGACAGTATAGTCTGGATGGAAGAAGAAAAGATAACTATGCAGGAATCTTATACTTTTTTTATATTGCCCAGAAAAAAATCTGGGCTTTTTATTTGTCCTGAGAAATCAAGGAGGAAAAAATGAAAGTATTACAAGGAAATTTTACAGGAAGAGGATTGAGAATAGGAATAGTTGCAGCAAGATTTAATGAATTTATAACTTCTAAACTTATTGGTGGGGCAGAGGATGCACTATTAAGACACGAGGTAGAGGCTGATAGTATTGAGTTAGCTTGGGTACCAGGAGCTTTTGAAATTCCACTTGTAGCAAAGAGAATGGCAGAATCAGGGAAATATGATGCTATTATAACACTAGGAGCTGTTATAAAAGGATCAACACCACATTTTGATTATGTATGTGCAGAAGTATCAAAGGGAGTGGCAACAGTAAGTTTAAATAGTAATATTCCAGTTATATTTGGTGTATTAACAACAAATAGTATAGAGGAAGCTATAGAGAGAGCTGGAACTAAGGCTGGAAATAAAGGTTTTGATGCAGCAGTTACAGCTTTAGAAATGATAAACTTACTAAAGGGGATGTAATTATGGAGAAAAAGTACATGGAGAGAGCATTAGAATTAGCTGCTCTTGGAGAAGGAGCTGTTAATCCAAATCCCTTGGTTGGAGCTGTAGTTGTAAAAGATGGGAAGATAGTAGGAGAGGGTTATCATAAGAGGTATGGTGATTATCATGCAGAGGTATATGCCTTAAATGAAGCTGGAGATGAAGCTAGAGGTGCTGATATATATGTAACTCTTGAACCTTGTTCACACTATGGAAAGACCCCACCATGTGCTAAAAAAATAATAGAGATGGGAATCAAAAGATGTATAGTTGCATCTCTTGATCCCAATCCACTAGTTTCAGGAAGAGGGATAAAGATGCTTCAAGATGCTGGGATAGAGGTAATTGTAGGTGTATTGAAAAAAGAAGCTAAAGAATTAAACAGAGTTTTTTTGAAATATATAAAGGAGAAAAAAGCCTTTCTATTTTTAAAGTGTGGAATAACTTTAGATGGAAAGATAGCTACAAGTGTTGGAAATTCAAAGTGGATTACAAATGAGTTGGCTAGAGAGAAGGTTCAACACTTAAGAAATAAATATATGGGAATAATGGTAGGGATAAACACAGTTCTAAAAGATGATCCTAGTCTTACAGCAAGGATAGAAAATGGAAGAAATCCATATAAAATAGTAGTTGATCCAGAGTTAAGAATACCATTAGAGAGTAAAATTGTTAATTTTGAAGGAGAAAAGAGTATAATAATAACTTCAATTGATAAAAAAGAAGATATAAAAATAGAAAAGTTAATAGCTAAAGGTGTGAGAGTAGAGTTTTTAGATGGAAAAACTTTTAAGTTGGATAGTATTTTGAGAAGAGTAGGGAACCTAGGAATAGATGGTGTTCTATTAGAAGGAGGAAGCTACTTAATATCTCAAGCCTTCAGAGAGAATGAGATTGACGGAGGAGAGATTTTTATAGCTCCAAAAATATTGGGAGACGAAAATTCAATTCCATTTATAAAAGGATTTTCAGTAGAAAATATAGAAGATGGTTTTCAGTTGGAAAATCTAAAGATTAATACATATGGAAATAATGTTTCAATGGAGTTTTACAAATAGGAAGGAGGAATTTCTATTTTTACAGGTTTAGTAGAAGAGATGGGAGAAGTTCTTAGTGTAGAGAATGGAGAAAAATCTATAAAATTAAAAATAAAGTGTAAAAAAGTTTTAGAAGGAGCTAAATTAGGAGATAGTATAGCTACTAATGGAACTTGTCTTACAGCCACAGAGTTAGGAAGTAACTATTTTACTGCAGATTGTATGTATGAGACAGTAAAAAAAACTAACTTAAAGAGATTGAAGGCTGGAGATAAAGTCAATTTAGAAAAATCAATAACACTTTCTACTCCACTAGGTGGACATTTAGTAACAGGAGATGTGGATTGTGAAGGTAGAATAGTCTCTATAACTCCTGAAGGAATAGCTAAAATTTACGAAATAGAGATGGAAAAAAAATATATGAAGTATGTGGTTGAAAAGGGAAGAGTAACTTTGGACGGAGCAAGTCTAACTGTAATGAGATTGGGAGAAAATAGCTTCGGAGTCTCACTTATACCTCATACTCAAGAGATGATAACTTTGGGAAGAAAAAAAGTAGGAGACTATATTAATATAGAAACTGATTTAATTGGAAAATATATAGAGAGACTGATGAAGTTTCAAGATGATACAAAGGACAATTCAAGAGGAATAACAATGGAGTTCCTTTTGAAGAATGGGTTTTAGAGGAGTGAATTTAGATGTTAAATAGAATAGAAGAGGCTCTTGAGGATTTAAGAGCAGGAAAGATAATAATAGTAGTAGATGATGAGAATAGAGAGAATGAGGGAGATTTTGTATGTGCAGGAGAGTTTGCTACTCCTGAGAATATAAATCTTATGGCAACTGTAGGAAAAGGTTTGATATGTATGCCAATGACAGAGGAGTATGCAAAAAAATTGGCTCTTCCTCCAATGTGCTATGAAAATACAGATAATCATTGTACAGCTTTTACTGTTTCAATAGATCACGTAAGCACAACTACAGGAATATCAGCTTACGAGCGTTCAACAACAGTTTTAAAAGCTCTAGATGAAAATGTAAAGCCTTATGAATTTAGAAGACCAGGACATATGTTTCCATTAGTAGCTAGAAAAGGTGGAGTAATAGTAAGAAATGGTCATACAGAAGCAACTGTTGATCTTATGAGATTAGCTGGATTAAAGCAATTAGGACTTTGCTGTGAAATAATGAAAGAAGATGGAACAATGGCTAGATTTGATGATTTACAAGAATTAGCTAAAGAGTTGGATATGAAGATGATCTCAATTGAAGATCTACAAAAATATATAAAGATGAATGAGCAACTTGTAAAAGTTAGTGTGAGAGCAAAGATGCCTACAGGTTCGGGAGAGTTTGAAATAGTTGGATTTGATAATGAACTAGATCAAAAAGAGCACATTGCCTTAGTAAAAGGAGATGTTGCAGGAAAAGAGGATGTTTTAGTAAGACTACACTCTGAATGTTTTACTGGAGATATATTAGGATCTCTAAGATGTGATTGTGGTTCACAGCTGAAAAGAGCAATGAAAAGAGTAAATGAAGAGGAAGAGGGAGTAGTACTTTATTTAAGACAGGAAGGAAGAGGAATAGGTTTATTGAATAAATTGAAAGCTTATACCCTTCAAGATCAAGGTGCAGATACTGTTGAAGCTAATGTGGCTTTAGGTTTTGCTCCAGATATGAGAGATTATGCTGTAGCTGTTCAAATGTTAAAAGCATTGGGAGTGAAATCAGTGAGAGTTTTAACAAATAATCCAGCAAAAATAGAGGCTTTAGAAGATTATGGAATGAAGGTAACAGGAAGAGAAGCTATTGAAACAGGATTTAATGAAACTAATAAAAAATATATGAAAACTAAAAAAAATAAAATGAGACATATATTAACAGAAATTTAGAAATAATTTATTTCAATAACTGTAGGTACTATAAGTGTAACAAGGAACAGAATAATAACAAAACTTGTTCATTAAATTTGATATGCATAATTTTATAAGGATTATTTTTTTATTTTAAATAGCTCCAAAAACAGATTAGCTAAAGAGATTTTTATTTCTTTAGCTTTTTTATTTAAAAAAAATAGGATAAAATTGATTTTTCTAAACTTTTACAAACATTTATAATCCTAAAAAGAACAAAATGATTAATAAAAAATCTAATTTTTTTATTAGATACAAGTTAACCAATATTTATGAAAAAATCATTATTCTTGTATGATACAGGTTTAGAGTAGGAAAAATAAGCATTGACAATAAAAAATCTAAAAGGTATACTTGTCATAACAAAATGATATCATTTTATTGACCATGGGAGAAAAGATGTTTAAAATTGATAAGAAAAATGAAATACCTTTATATCAACAATTAGCTCAAAATATAAAAAAAGCAATTGAAGAACAAAAATGGAATGAGAATGATAAGATTCCAGCAGAGAGTGAATTTTGTAGACTTTGTGATCTAAGTCGTACAACTGTCAGACAGGCATTAGAGATTTTGGAAAAAGATGGATATATTTATAAATTAAAAGGAAAAGGTAGTTATGTTTCAACTTCTAAAATATATCAAAATCGTTCCAGTTTCAGTAAATTTTATGATGATATAAAAAGTCTTGGAAAAGTTCCAATTTCTAAAATATTGTCACTAAAAGTAAAAAAACCAAATAGTAATGTAAGAAAAAAAATGCAACTTTCTGAGGGAGAACTAATTTGTCAGATAAAATGGGTAAGATACAGAAATAATGAAGCTTTAATTTTTGAAACAATAAATCTTAATTATAATTTAGTAAAAGGAATAGAAAAAGAAGATATTACTCAAAAAAAATTATATGATATTCTGACAGAAAATTTTGGAATAAAATTGACACATGGGAAAGATTTTTTTTATCCATGTAAATTAGATATAATTGAAGCTAATAATTTAGGACTAAAAGAACATGATTTAGGAATGAAAGTAGAAAGAATAATATATCAAGGAAAAGATGTAATAGAATACACAACTTCTACTGTAAGAGGAGATAGATTTATATATACTACAAATTTTTAATAATAGATTAAAATAAATTTAGGGGGTAATAAAATGATATTTATATCATTTGTTTTAATTACAGCACTAATAGCTTTTATATCTTGGTTTAAAACTAAAGATGAAAAAAATAATGCAAAAGGATATTTTTTAGCTGGAAGAGGTCTTACAGCAACAGTAATAGGATTTTCAATGGTTCTTACAAGTTTGTCAACTGAGCAACTTGTAGGAGTAAATGCTTCTTCTTATGTAAGTAATTTTTCAATCATTGCTTGGACAGTTCAATCAATAATTCCATTGTGTGTGTTAGCAATTTATTTACTACCAAGATATTTAAAAGGTGGCTTTACAACGATACCAGAGTTTTTTGAAGAAAGATATGATAAACAGACAAGGGAGATAATGTCTGCATTATTTTTAATAGCTTATACTTTTATAATGATTCCAGGAGCATTGTATTCTGGAGCGATAGCTTTTACAAAAATATTTAATGTAGAAGCAATGTTTGGAGTAAGTTTTAATGTGGCATTATGGGGTGTTGTATGGTTAATAGGAATTATAGGTGGAATATATGCAATATTTGGAGGATTAAAAGCAGTTGCAGTATCAGATACATTAAATGGTTTTGCTTTGATAATTGGTGGAGCTATGATACCTTTTTTCGCATTGAAATATCTTGGAGAGGGAAGTATAGTAAAGGGAATAGATATTGTAACAACTACTCATTTAGATAAACTTACAGCTTGGGGAGGAGTAACAGATCCAGTACCTTGGACAACGATATTTACAGGTATTTTGATAGTTAACTTCTTCTATTGGACAACAAATCAAGCTATAATTCAAAGAGCATTAGCAGCTAAAAGTTTAGCAGAAGGACAAAAAGGGATACTATATGCTGGGGTATTTTTATTATTCTTACCATTCATGTTGAATGTACCTGGACTAATATCTTTTCATATTTTTGGTGATTCTCTTAAAACAATAGACCTAGCTTATCCTGTATTAGTTTCAAAAGTACTACCTAAACCATTGTTAGGATTTTTTACAGCTTGTCTATTTGGAGCAATTTTAAGTACATTTAATTCGTTTATAAATAGTGCAGCAACACTTTTCTGTTATGATATTTATAAACCAGTGTTTAAAAAAGATATCTCAGATGAAGATTTAATTAAAATTGCTAAAATAGCTGGAACAATAATAGCAATAATTTCTATGATAATAGCTCCATTATTACAATATGGAACAGGAGGGTTATTTTTGTTACTAAAAAGATTTGCAGGATTCTTCAATATTCCAATAGTAGCTTTAGTAACAGTTGGCTTCTTAAATAGGACAATCTCTGGAAAAGCAGCTAGAATAGTAGTATTCCTTCACATTATATTGTACTATTCACTGGTATGGATTTTTAAAATACAGATTAATTTTACTCATGTAATGGGAGGATTATTTATATTTGATATAGTTGCAATGTATATTTTAGGAAATATTTTTAAAAGAAAGACTCCATATGTACAATCTGTGAAAAATAAATCTGATGTGGATTTGACATCTTGGAAATATGTAAGGGAATTTTCAGCATTTTTAATAATTGGATTGGTTTATCTATATACAGTGCTTTCTCCAATGGGATTAGCTGGAGGAAATAGATTAGGAAAAATAACAGTAGTATTTATTATTTTGATGATAATTATATTATTTATTATAAATAAAATTAAAAAAAATGAAATAGTTAAAACCAGGAGGTAATTTTAAATGACTAATATAGCATTTATACTATTAGATCAGGTAAGAGTGGATATGTTAGGAACATATGGTCATAAGATAGTAAAAACTCCAAACATGGATGCAATAGCAGCTGATGGAGTAAAGTTTAATAATGCTTTTACACCAGCTTCAGTGTGTGGACCAGCAAGAACATCACTTTTTACTGGACAGATGCCAAGTAATCATGAACTTATGAGAAATAGTGAAAAAGGTGGAGAGGGAGACCCTAAATTAGAGAATCCTAATATTATAACTGAGATGGGAGATTATGCTAACTATTTAATTGGGAAGTGGCATGTTGGAAAAACTGTTCTACCAAGAGATTTTGGATTTAGAGGACATAATTTTGATGGGTATGGATATCCTGGAAGTGGAATATATAAAAATATGATTTTTGCTCAAGGACCAAAACAGGAGCCAAGATACAAAGAATGGTTAGCAGAAAAGCAATTTGAAATACCAGAGGTTACAGATACATATTTTGGAGAAAATCCACATTTAAGAGTTCAAGAGTTATGTGGATTGTTAAGTGGACCAAAAGAGGCTTCCTTACCATTTTTTGTTGTTGATGAAGCTAAAAAAGCGATATTAGAAGCTAAAAAAGAGAATAAACCATTTTTTGTTTGGTTAAATTTTTGGGGACCACATACACCTTGTGTAATACCAGAACCTTATTACTCAATGTATAAAGCAGAAGATGTAATTTTGGATGAAAGTTTTTATAATCCATTAAGTGGAAAACCGTTGCATTACAAAGATATATCTAAAATGTGGGGAATGTGGAATGCACCAGAAGAAAGATGGAAGGAGGTAATCTCTAAATTTTGGGGATATATTACTCTTATTGATGATGCTATTGGGGAGTTTGTAAGGTTTTTAAAAGAAGAAGGATTATATGAGAGTTTATTTATGGCTATAACTGCTGACCATGGAGATGCTATGGGGGCTCATAGAATGATAGAAAAGGGAGAGTTTATGTTTGATACAACATATAAAATACCCATGTTAGTAAAGGATCCATTGTCAGATAGAAGAGGAGAGGAGGATAATAATTTTATATATCTTCATGATTTAACTCCCACTTGTAATGAAGTAGCAGGAAAGAAAGTTTCAGATTTTTTTGATGGAGAGTCAATGTTGCCAATTTTAAGAGAAAGAAAAAATAATAAGAGAAAAGGTATACTAGGACAACTAGCTGGGCATTTTGTTGCCTTTGAACAAAGAATGTGGAGAAGAAACGACTATAAACTTGTTTTTAATGCAACAGATGTTGGAGAGTTGTATGATTTAAAAAATGATCCTCAAGAACTACATAATCTATTTTATGATAAAAAGTATACTATTATTAAAAAAGAGATGTTAGAAGAACTTCATGCTGAAATGGTTAAAATAAAAGATCCATTGGAGAACTGGTTATATAGAATTATTTATGAAATATAATTAAAATATAAAACTAAAAATATAATCATTTGAAAGGAGGAGTATGGTATTTTATACCATGCAAGAAAAAAGATGGCTTATTATGTAGGGATAGATATTGGTGGAACAAATGTTGAAATAGGAATTTTGAATAGTCATGGAGAAATTATAATAAAAAGCAGTATAAAAACAGAATCAACAAAAGGAGCAGAAGATACCTTTACTAGGATTTGGAATAAAACTAAAGAATTAGCTAAGAGTGTAGATGTAAAGATAGATAATATTATAGCTATTGGGATGGGAATACCAGGACCAGTAGTGAATGATTCGGTGGTAAAAATAGCAGCAAATTTTTCTTGGGGGAATGATTTTCCAGCTAAAGATTTGATGGAGAAAATTACTAAAAAACCTGTAAAAGTAGGAAATGATGTTAAAGTGATAGCTTTAGGAGAGACACTTTTTGGGGCGGGGAAAGGATATAAAAATAGTGTAACAATACCTATAGGGACAGGGATAGCAGCTGGGATAATAATAGATGGGAAGATATTAGAGGGAGCTACAGGAGCTGCAGGAGAGTTTGGACATATAGTTGTAAATAAGAATGGATACAAATGTGGGTGTGGACTTACTGGATGTTTGGAAACTTATTGTTCAGCTACAGGCATAGTTAGAGAAGCGAAGAGAAGGTTAGAGTTAGATAAAAATAATGCTTTATATGAATTGATTGAAGGAAATCTAGAAAAATTAGAAGCAAAAGATATATTTAATTTAGCTAAAAAAGGGGATGAATTTTCAACAGAGATTGTGAATTTTTTCTGTGAAAAATTAGCTGAAGGAGTTGGAGTACTTTTAAATGTTTTTAATCCAGAAATAATAATATTTACTGGTGGAGTAGCTAAAGCAGGTAGAATAATAATCGATAAAGTAAAAGAATATTTACCCAAATATGCTTTAAAAATGACAATGGAGGATTTAATATTTACTTTTGGAGAGTTAGAGGAGGAAGCAGGAATAAAAGGTGCTGCAGCTTTAGCAATGAATGATAATGGAGTAAAATAAACATTTAACAAAATATGAGAAATTTAATTTTTGTATTCGCAAATTAACGTGTAATAAAGAATAAATGATAACACTCAATATTGATAATTTTAAATTTTAATAATAGATAAAAATAGGAGGAAATAAATGAAAATAGATAAAGAGATAAAAGAAAAATTTTCAAAGGATATAGAATTACCAAAAGAAATGCTTTTTGGAGCATTGCATGAAGCATTAAAAAAAATAGATGAAAATTGTAAAATATTTATAAATACCTATCCAAGACCATGTAGCACGAATTATATTTATCCAGGTATTTTAAATGGAGGAGAGTGGGATGACTGGACTAGTGGTTTTTGGACAGGAATGTTATGGCTTGCTCACGAAATAACAGAAGAAAGAAGATATAAAAAAGTAGCTCAATCACAAATAAAGTTTTATCATGAAAGAATTGTCAATAAAGTTGGTGTAAATCATCATGACTTGGGATTTTTATATACTCCATCAGCAGTAGCAAGTTACAAGATAACAGGTTGGGAAAAAGCAAAGTTAACAGCATTAAAAGCTGCAGATCATTTATTGGAAAGATTTAAAGAAAAAGGAGAATTTATTCAAGCATGGGGAGATCTAAATGATCCAAATGCATATAGATTGATAATAGATTGTAATATGAATATTCCATTACTTTTTTGGGCAACAGAAGTCACTGGAGATCCTAAATACAGAGATATAGCTACAAAACATATTAATACAGCAGCAAGTGTAGTAGTAAGAGAAGATAGTTCAACTCATCATACTTTTTTCTTTGATCCTCAAACAGGAAAACCAACGAGAGGAGTGACTGCCCAAGGTGCCTCTGATGAGTCAGCATGGGCGAGAGGACAAGCATGGGGAATATACGGATTTTCATTAGCATATAATTATTTAAAAGATGAGAAGTTTATAACATTATTTAAAAGAGTAACCAATTATTTTTTAAATAAATTACCTGATGATGGTATTTGTTATTGGGATTTGATGTTTGATGATAATTCAGGTGAAGAAAAGGACACATCAGCAGCAGCAATAGCAGTGTGTGGAATGTTAGAGATGTTAAAACATTTGCCAACTTCTGATCCAGATAGAAAAGTATATCGAAATGCAGTAAATACAATCATGAAGTCATTAATAGAAAAATATACAACAAAGAATATAGAGTTTTCAAATGGATTACTGACTCAAGCAGTATATAGTAAGCCAAACAATTCAGGTGTAGATGAATGTTGTATTTGGGGAGATTATTTCTATATGGAAGCATTAGTAAGAATAATGAAACCAGAGTGGAACATGTATTGGTAAAATTAAGATAAAATTACTGGGAGATTAAGAGGATGGAAATGAACAAAACTATAAGACCTTTTGGAATGAAAGATAAAATAGGCTATCTATTTGGAGATTTTGGAAATGATGTAATGTTGATATTTGTAGGGCAATTTTTGATGGTATTTTATACTCAAGTATGGGGAATGAAACCAGCAATAGTAGGGACAATGTTTTTAGTGTCAAGATTAGTTGATGCTTTTACAGATATTACAATGGGAAGAATAGTTGACACTACTCCACAAGGAAAAGATGGAAAGTTTAAAAGATGGATAAGAATAATGGCAGCACCAGTTGCAATAGCAAGTTTTTTGCTATATCAATCTTTTTTAAGAGACTATTCAATGACTGTAAAAATAATATATATGTACATTACTTACTTATTATACGGAAGTATTTGTTTTACAGGAATTAATATCCCATATGGTGCAATGGCTTCAGCAATAACTGATAAACCAGACGAGAGACAATCATTAGTTACATTTAGGGCAATGGGAGCATATATTGGAGAATTTTTAATTGGATTTTTTGGACCACTTGTAATATATCAACGTATAATAGCAAATGATGGAGTAACACAAATAGTTATTAGAAATAATGGAAATATTTTTCCAGTGGCAGCAGGAGGAATATCTTTAATTGCAATTATTTGTTATTATATTTGTTATACTTGCACAACAGAGCGTATAAAAGTTCCAGTGTTGAGTAAGGAAGGGTTATCTTTTACTAGATCTGTCAAAATGATATTTAGTAATCGTGCTATGATAGGAATACTGGGAGGAACTCTTTGTTTAGTATTCGGTAATTTATTAACTGGAGGATTAAATGCTTACTTGTATGCTTATTATTTTAAAATGCCAGAAGCATTATCAACATATAATGCTATTAAATTAGGAATAGCTTTAACAATGGCAACTGGAGTAACTTTTGTAGTAAAAAAATTGGGAAGAAGAGAAGCTATTAGTGTAATGATAGGATTTACAGCAGTGGTATTTGTAGTATTAAATATTTTAAAAATACAAAATCCTTGGCTATATGTTACAACAGCAGTAATTGGGTTTTCGGGTGTTACTTTTTTTGGATATACAGTTTGGGGAGCTATAATAGATGTTATAGATGATACAGAGGTAAAAACAGGGAAAAGAGAAGATGGAACATTATATGCTATTTATTCTTTTTCAAGAAAATTAGGGCAAGCACTTGGAAGTAGTATAGTGGGATATGCACTTGCATTTATTGGATTTCAAGCTGGAGTGAAAGAACAAAGTCAAGAAGTTTTAAATGGTATATATAATCTTGCAACATTAGGACCAGCAGCATTATTTACTTTGGTTGTCATAATGTTTATGCTGGTATATCCTTTATCTAAAAAGAAAGTTAATGAAAATGCAGAGATATTGAGATTGAGAAGAGAAGGAAAAAAAGATTAATCCTTAAAGAAAAGGTAGAAAAAGTTTTTGATAAACTTTAAATACAAACATGGTAAGCCACATTTTACATCAGAAGATTATAAGAAATACACAGAAGGTATATAACAAAAGGAGCTTTAAAGCTCCTTTTATTATATTGGAATTAAAATAAAAATTTTCTCTGTGAAGCTGATAATGTGGTATAATTGTATAAAAAAGGAGGATAAAATTATGATAAAAAACTTTGTACATTTACATCTTCATACTGAGTATAGCCTCCTTGACGGAGTAGGGAAGATAGATGATTATTTAGATAGAGCAAAAGAATTAAATATGCAAGCTATTGCTATAACAGACCATGGGAACCTATTTGGAGCTTTAGAGTTTTATAAGAAAGCTAGAAAAAAGGGGATAAAGCCAATTATAGGATTAGAGGCATATGTAAGTGAAAATAATATGGAAGATAGAGAGGGACGTAATTTCCATCTTATCTTATTAGCAAAAAATAATATTGGATACAAAAATCTTTTAAAGATTAGTTCAGCAAGTTTTATTGATGGATTTTATTACAAACCTAGAGTGGACAAGAGATTTTTAAAGGAGCATAGTGAGGGAATTATAGCTTTATCTGCTTGTATGCAGGGAGAGATTTCAAGAAGGATTTTAGATATGGAGCCAGCTGAAAATATTTCTAAGGCTATTGTTGAGTATATAGATATTTTTGGTAGGGAGAATTTTTATATAGAAGTACAAGCAAATGGAATAAAAGAGCAGTTTGAATTAAATGAAAAACTCTATGATCTAGCTAAAAGTAATTCTTTAGAACTGGTGGCAACAAATGATACTCACTATGTAAATGAAGGAGAACACACACTACAAGACATTCTTATCTGTGTACAGACTGGTGCTAAAATCAGTGATCAAAATAGAATGAGGATAGAGACAGAGGAATTATTTTTAAAGAGTAGAGAGCAGATATTATCTCAATTGGGGAATAAGTATTTAGAGGCGATTGATAATACAATGACTATTGCAGAAAGATGTAATGTAGATATAGAGTTTGGACACTTTAAGTTTCCAGAATATAAGATTCCAAGTTGTGTAAAGTCAATAGAGGAGTTTCTAAGAAAATTAGTATACTTTGGTTTGGAGAGAAGATACCCTCATGGGCTTACTGAAAGTATAGTGGAGAGAGTTGAGTATGAGTTAGGAATAATTGAGAAAATGGGGTATGCTGGTTATTTTGTTGTCGTATGGGATTTTATAGATTTTGCAAGGCAAAAAAATATACCTATAGGACCGGGAAGAGGTTCAGCAGCAGGATCTCTAATAGCTTATGCTCTAGGTATAACTCAGTTGGATCCGTTAAAATATAATCTTATTTTTGAGAGATTCTTAAATCCAGAGAGAATATCTATGCCAGATATAGATATAGATATTTGTCAGGAAAGAAGACAAGAAGTGATAGATTATGTTATTCAAAAATATGGGGTTGATAAAGTTGCTCAAATTATAACTTTTGGAACGATGAAAGCAAGAGCAGCAATAAGAGATGTAGGTAGAGTTTTGAATATTCCATTAAATAAGATAGATAATATAGCTAAATTGGTACCTTTCAATTACACTATAAAACAGACTTTAGAAAATATTGAAGAGTTTAGACATCAATATCTTGAGGATAGAGAGTTACAAAAAGTTATAGACATTTCTTCAAGAATAGAGAATAAGGTGAGACATGCTTCTGTACATGCAGCAGGAATAGTGATAACAAAAGATTCTTTAACAGAGACAGTGCCACTATATAGAGATAGTAAGAATAAAGTTGTATCCACTCAATATCAGATGAAAGAATTAGAGGATTTAGGACTTTTAAAAATGGATTTTTTAGGATTGAGAAATCTAACAAATCTTCAGAGAACAATTGATTATATAAGAGAAGATTTAGGTGAGGAGATAAAATTAGAGGATATTCCACTTAATTCTAAAAAAGTTTATGATATGCTCTCAAGGGGGGATACTTCTGGAGTATTCCAATTAGAATCTATGGGAATTAGAAAAATTTTAAGAAAATTAAGACCAGATAAATTTGAGGATATAATAGCTTTATTAGCACTTTATAGACCGGGACCTTTAGGATCAGGAATGGTAGATGAATTTATCAATGGAAAAAATGGAAAAATGGAGATAAAATATCCACACCCAAGCTTAGAACAAACTCTAAAAGAGACTTATGGAGTTATTCTTTATCAGGAGCAGGTAATGAAGATAGCCAATATAATGGCTGGGTATTCTTTAGGAGAAGCAGATCTTTTAAGAAGAGCTATGGGAAAAAAGAATATTCAGATAATGGAGGAGAATAGAGAAAAATTTATAACACGTTCAATTGCAAATGGATATAGTGAAGACAAGGCTTTTGAGATGTTTGAATTGATTGATAAATTTGCTGGTTATGGTTTTAATAAATCTCACTCTGCAGCATATGCTCTTATAGCATATTGGACAGCTTATTTTAAGGCTCATTATATAAAGCACTATTATGCAGCTCTTATGACTTCAGAGATGTCACATATAGAGAATGTGGCTTACTATGTAGAAGATGCAAAATTACATAATTTAAAATTATATTTACCAGATATAAATAGAGCCAGTTCAAAATTTATAGTAGATGGTGATGGTGTTGTATTTGCACTCTCAGCTATAAAAAATGTAGGAGAGGGGATCTCTGAAAAAATATTGGAAGAGTATGAAAAAAATGGAGAGTATAAAAACTTAGAGGATTTTGTTTTGAGAACAAAGCAGTATGGATTGAATAAAAAAGCGTTGGAATCTCTTATATTAGCTGGAGCTTTAGATAGCTTACCTGGGAATAGAAAGGAAAAATTTGAATCTATAGATAAGATTATAGAGTATTCAAATAGGAAATTAAAAGAGGATGATATTCAACAGATGAACTTATTTGGAGAGGCAAAATCGTCTTTAGGAGCTTTTAATTTACCACAATTACAGGAGTTTTCATCAGAGGAATTATTAGCTAAAGAGAAGGAGTACTTAGGCTTTTATTTTAGTGCTCACCCTCTGGATAATTACAGAAGATTGATAAAATTATTTAAGCTCTCATCAATAAATGAGATAAAAGAGGAGAAAAATGCACCAAAAATAAAAAGTTGTGGAATATTGAGAGAGATAAAAAAAATAGTTACTAAGAATTCAGGAAAAATAATGGGAATATTCCAATTAGAAGATTATTACGATAGAATAGATTGTGTAATATTTCCAAATGATTATGAAAATAATGCTCACATACTTTTAGATGGAAAGGCTGTGTACATAGAAGGAAGTATTCAGATTGATTACTTTAAAGGTGTGGAGAACAAGAAATTAATTGTTAGAAAATTAAAGTTTTTAGAAGATATTATAAGAAAAAAAAATTTAAAATTATATATTCTAATGACAGAAGAGGACAGAGAAAAATTCAGTAGATTAAAAGATATTTTAAAAAATTCAAATGGAACAACAGATGTATTTTTCGCTATAAAAAATAAGGAGCAAAAAGAGGTAAAGAAGAGTAAGTATTCAGTTGTATTAGACAAAAGATTTTTAGATGAAATAGTTTCTTTGATGGGAGAAGATAAGATAGCAGTAAAATGACATATGTAATTTTTATTGAAATAAATAGGAGTTAGTGGTAAAATATATAAAAAATGAGGAGGAATTTATGAAGGGAGATATGAATACAGTGGAAGAATTGGTGAAAATTCTTCAGGAAAAGAAACTTACAGAAATATCACTAGAGACATCTGATATAAAGATTAATATAAAAGGATATTTAACTCCAGAAGAAAAACTCAATACTCCAAAACCAAAGGCGAAAAAAAGTGTAGAGGTAAAAAAAGAGGTAGAAAATATTAGAGATGTTGTTTCTGAACATATAGGAATATACAACTATGTAAAAAAAGATGGAACTCCTAAGATTGTTGTTGGACAACAGATAAAAGAGGGGCAGGAGCTAGGAGAGGTAGTAGCTGTTGGAGTTGCTCTTCCTGTTGTAGCAAAAGTGTCAGGAATAATAGAAGAGATATATATAAATAGTGGTGATCCTGTAGATTATGGAAGACCATTAATAAAAGTAAGAATTTCATAGTCGAAATATCTTGGATTATCAGGAGGAAAAAATAATGTTTAAAAAAATACTTATTGCTAACAGGGGAGAGATTGCTGTAAGAATAATAAGAGCAGCAAAAGAGCTAGGAATAAAGACAGTTGCTGTATACTCTGTTGCAGATAAAGATAGTTTACATGTAAGACTTGCTGATGAAGCAGTGTGTATAGGTGGAGTATCAAGTACAGAATCATATTTGAAGGTTCCAAATATAATAGCAGCTGCAGAGATAACAGGAGCAGATGCTATTCACCCAGGGTATGGATTTTTATCAGAGAATGCAAAATTCTCTTCAATCTGTGAGGAGCACAATATAACATTTATTGGACCAAGAGCAGAGTGTATAACTAAGATGGGTGATAAGGCTACAGCAAGAGCTACAGCAATTGCAAATAACGTACCTTTAACTAATGGAACAGGAATAGTAAGAAGTATAGAAGAGGCTAAAAAGGAGGTAAACGAGAGAATAACTTATCCTGTTATGATCAAAGCCACAGCTGGTGGTGGAGGAAAGGGAATGAGAATTGCTAGAAATGATGAGGAGTTAGAAACTAACATTGTGGCAGCTCAAACTGAAGCAGGAGCAGCTTTTGGAAACCCAGATGTATATATAGAAAAATTTGTAGAAAATCCTAGACATATAGAGATTCAAATCTTAGGAGATAAGCATGGAAATGTAATATACTTAGGAGAAAGAGATTGTTCTATTCAGAGAAGACACCAGAAATTAATAGAGGAAGCACCTTCATTTTCATTACCTTATTATGTGAGAAAGGCTATGGGAGAGGCAGCAGTAACACTGGCAAAGGCAATAAATTATGATTCAGCAGGAACATTGGAGTTCTTAGTTGACAAGGACAATAATTTCTACTTTATGGAGATGAATACAAGAATTCAAGTTGAGCATACTATTACTGAGATGGTAACAGGACTTGATATTATAAAGCTTCAGATTCAGATAGCTTGTGGGGCAAAATTAAATATAGCTCAAGATGATATAGTACTTTTTGGACATGCTATTGAGTGTAGAATAAATGCTGAAGATTCACAAAATAACTTTTTACCTTCACCAGGAGTTATCACAAAATACATAGCACCAGGTGGAAACGGAATAAGAGTTGATTCTCATTCATACCAAGGTTATGAAATAAGTCCCTATTATGATTCTATGATAGGAAAGTTAATATCTTTTGGTATAAATAGAGAGGAAGCTATTGCAAAGATGAAGAGAGCACTGGAGGAGTATATTATTGAAGGGATAGATACAACTATACCTTTCCACTTAGAAGTATTAAATAATGAGTTATATCTAGCTGGAAAAACTTCAACAAATTTCATTGAGGAAAATTTTTCTAAAAAATAATGATATAAATGGTAGTTTTTTTTGAAAAAATTAGTTATAATATATTAAGAGATTACACGGAGGTGTTACAAATGGGTGAATTAGGAAACATAAGAATATCTGATGATGTAGTAAAAACAATAGCAGCTAAGGCAGCTTCTGATGTGGAGGGAGTTTATAAGTTAGCTGGTGGAATGGCAGATGAAGTTAGCAAGATCTTAGGAAAGAAAAGACCAACAAATGGAGTTAAAGTAGAAGTAGGAGAAAAGGAGTGTAGTATTGAAGTATTCATAATTGTAGAATATGGATATCTTATCTCTGAAGTAGCTCATGAGGTACAGAAAGTAGTTTTAAAGGCTGTATCTGAATTAAGTGGATTAAAAGTTGTAGAAGTAAACGTTTATGTTCAAGATGTAAAGATAAGAGCAGAAGAGTCTTCTGAAAATGAAGATGAAGAATTAGATGTATAACTACATAGGGGTGTTAAAAGCACCTCTAATCTTTTATTATAGGTGGTAATTATGATAAAAAAAATAATATTCTTTTTTGCATGGCTAGGAATTTTTTTGATGTCAATAACTGGAGTTGTCTATGTTGTTGTTCCTACATACTTAGTACAGTTCAATACTTATATCGGAACTTTAAGCTATGATGTAATTATATTTATAATCTCAGGTTTATACTTTGTGATATCTATCTTAAAATTCTTATCTTTGTTTGAGAGAAGCAAAGATTATGAGATAAAAACAGAGGATGGAGTTGTATATATATCATCAGGGTCCGTTACGAGTTTTATAAGAGAGGTATTGTCTAAAGATAAAGAGATTTCTAATATAAGAGTGGAAACTTCCAAAAAGAGTAGAAAATTTAACATAAAAGTTAGACTAGATATGCTATCAAATGGAAATATCTCAGGGAAATCATCATCAATACAGAATGAGATAAAAAGTAAGTTAGCTGATAAAATGGGATTGGAAGTAGGAACTATTGAAGTAAAAATCTCTAAATTATCAGTAAAAGATAGCAATAATTCAGAAGAATAGAGGTGATACAGATGCTAGAGGAAATTATAGGGAATTTAATTTACAATAGAAAGAGATATCTGTACGCTTTATATGGATTTATAATAGCACTTTTATTGGTAACAATAGGTGTAGTTAAAACAGTTTTTATCCTATTGGTGACTATACTTGGTTATCTATTGGGAAGTCCTAAAATAGTAAAAAAATTTAAAAAAATTAAAAATATATTATCTGAAAAATTAAATGAGGATTAAGAAAGGAAATCAATGAGTAGAAGAGTAGCAAGAGAAGAGTTATTCAAATTAGTTTTTGAAAGCGAATTAAAAGAGGAGAGCACAAAAGAAGTTCTAGAAAATTATTTAAAAAGAGATGAAGTTTTAACAAATGAAAATGAGATAGCTTTTATCAAAAAATATATGACTGGAATTACAGAGAACAATGATAAAATAATAGAAACTATCAATAATAATATCACAGGATGGAGTTTTGAAAGAATAGGAAATGTAGAGAAGGCTTTATTAAAATGCTCTGTATATGAGCTTTTATGTGAAACTACTCCACATGAGATAGTTGTAAATGAAGTAGTTGAACTTGCTAAAATATATGGAGATGAAAAGACTTTTGAATTTGTAAATGGTGTTTTAGCAAAAATAATAAACAAATAGAATAGGGAATAGTTACTGTCTTTTAAAGGATAGCCATTTTTTAGTGAAAAAAGGAGAAAATTTTACTGTAACAATCATTGTGTAAACACTGGTAAACTGGGGTAAAGCTTTCTCCTTTAATGTTAAACATATAAAATATCTATGGTGAGGAGGATAAGAATGATAAGCTTTAAAAATGATTATAGTGAGGGAGCATTACCTTATATTATGGAGGCTCTATTAAAAACAAATTTAGAACAGACAGTGGGATATGGAGAAGATGAGTATACAGAGTTAGGAATAGAGGCGATAAAGAGAAGTATAGGTTGTGAAGATTGTTATGTTCGTTTATTAGTTGGAGGAACACAGACTAATCTTTTAACAATATCTCATATTTTAAGACCATACGAGGCTGTAATAGCATCAGATACAGGTCATATTAGTATACATGAGGCTGGAGCTATTGAGGCAACTGGACATAAGGTTCTTGAATTACCAAATGATGGTAAAGGAAAAATAAATGTAGATATGATAAGAGAGTGTTATGAGCTATATAAAGATGATTTTCATATGGTAAAACCTAGAATGGTATATATTTCTAATCCAACAGAATTAGGTACATTATACACAAAAGATGAGTTAGTAAGTATCTCTAACTACTGTAAAGAGGTTGGAATGTATCTCTATCTTGATGGAGCTAGATTAGCTTCAGCACTAGCCTCAGAAAAGAATGATATAGAGTTGACAGATTATCCAAAATATTGTGATGCATTTTATATAGGGGGAACAAAGTGTGGACTTTTATTTGGAGAAGCTCTAGTAATAACTAACAAAGAGCTGGAAAGAGGATTTTTCTGTAGTACAAAACAGAGAGGAGCAACTTTAGCAAAGGGAAGATTGTTAGGAATACAGTTTGCAGAATTATTTAAGGGGGATAGATACTATCAAGTTGGAAAACACTCTAATGAGATGGCTAGTCTTTTGAAAAAAGGTGTTTTAGAAGCAGGGTATAAACTAAAAACAGATTCATATACAAATCAACAGTTTTTCATCTTTTCAAATGAAAAAATTGAAAAATTAGGAGAAAAATATAGATATGAGTTTTGGGAAAAGATAGATGAAGATAATTCAGCAATTAGATTTGTAACTTCTTGGGCAACTAGAGAGGAAGATGTAAAAGAACTTATAAAAGATTTAAAAACTTTATAAAAAAGTTGACTTTTTTGATAAAAAATTATATTATAAATATAGGGGGGTACCCCTATATTTTGATGTGGAGGTAAAGATTATGAAAAAAGTAGTAAAAATAGATGGTATGGGATGTATGCACTGTGTAAATAGTGTTAAGACAGCTTTAGAGGCATTAGAAGGAGTAGAAGTTTTAGAAGTAAAAATAGGAGAGGCAACTGTTGAGATAGCAGAAGATTATGATTTTAATAAGATAGTAGAAGCATTAGATGACGCTGGATATGAGGTAATTCAATGACTAAAAAAAATTATCAACTTGGTGGGGTAACCTGCCAAGTTTGTGTAAATAAAATAGAGAAAAAACTTTCTAAATTAGATGGAATGAGTGAAGCAGTAGTAAACTTATCCAATGGAAAATTGGGAGTAAATTATGATGAAAGTGTACTATCTGATGATAAGATAGTGGAGGTAGTAAAAAAGCTTGGTTATGAGATAGAGGAGCTGAAAGATCTCAAAGAGGTAGAGTTAGAGATTTCAGGGATAACTTGCCAAGTTTGTGTAAATAAAATAGAGAAAAAAGTTGCCAAACAGGAGGGTGTAGACTCAGTAGTAGTAAATTTGGCAAATAGTCGTGGAAGAGTTGTATATGACTCTGATAAGATAAAACTTTCTGAGATATTAGAAGTTATAAAAAAATTGGGATATGATGCTAAAAAATATGAAGAGTTAGAGGAAGATACTAAAGAGATTGAGATGCAACAGCATTTTAAAAGAGAGTTTTTAGAATTTAAATTGGCTATTTTCTTTTCAGCTCTTGTTTTTTATATCTCAATGGGAACAATGGTTGGATTACCAGTACCAAGTATAATTTCACCAGATGTAAATCCACTTAATTTTGCATTAATACAATTATTCTTATCAATACCTGTTATCTATATAGGAAGAAGATTTTACAGAGTAGGGATAAAACAGTTGATAATGAGAAGTCCAAGTATGGATTCTTTAATAGCAACAGGGACAGGGTCAGCTATCATATATAGCTTGTATGGAACTTATAAGATAGCTCAAGGAGATGTACACTATGCACATGCTCTTTATTACGAATCTGGAGTTGTTATATTAGCTCTTATTCTTTTAGGAAAATATTTAGAAGGAATAAGTAAGGGAAAAACATCAGAAGCTATAAAAAAATTGATGAGTTTAAAGAGTAAAAAGGCGACTTTAATAAGAGATGGAAAATTTATTCAGGTGGATATTGAAGAGGTAGAGATAGGAGAAGTGGTACTAGTAAAACCTGGAGAGAGTATTCCTGTAGATGGAGTGGTCGTGGAAGGACAAAGTAGTGCAGATGAATCTATGCTAACCGGAGAAAGTATTCCTGTAGATAAAAATATAGGAGATAAGGTATTTGGTGCAAGTATAAATAAGAATGGAAGTTTACAGATAAGAGTTGAAGCAACAGGTAAGGGAACAGTAATCTCTAAAATAATCAAGCTTGTAGAAAATGCTCAAGGAAGTAAAGCACCAATTGCTAAGATAGCTGATAAAGTTTCAAGTTATTTTGTTCCAATTGTTATGCTGATAGCTCTTACTTCAGGTATAGTTTGGTATATATTGGGTAGTAGAGGAATTGTTAAGATACATGAAGCTCCTTCCATTTTTGCACTTACAATATTTGTTGCTGTGATGGTAATAGCTTGTCCGTGTTCATTGGGGTTGGCTACTCCTACAGCTATAATGGTAGGAACAGGGAGAGGAGCAGAGTTAGGTGTTCTAATAAAATCAGGAGAGGCTTTAGAGAAAGCACACAAGGTTAATACTATAGTTTTTGATAAGACTGGAACTATAACAGAGGGAAAACCTAAAGTAACTGACATTATAATATTTAATGGAATGAGTGAAAATGAGATCTTGGGATTGGCTGGAGCTTTGGAAGAGCATTCAGAACATCCATTAGGTGAGGCTATTGTAGAAGCTGGAAAAGAGAGAGAGTTGATATTTCCTAAATTAAAAGATTTTAGATCAATAGTGGGAAAAGGGGTAATAGGAACTGCTGGAGAGGATAGGGTCTATATTGGAAATAGAAAATTGATGGAAGAGTTTAGTATCAAAGTTGATAAGAATGAGATATTAGATGATTTAGCTTTTCAAGGTAAGACACCAATGTATCTTGCAATAAATGAGATTTTTACTGCTGTGATTGGAGTGGCAGATACTTTGAAGCCAGAGGCTATTTTGACTATAAAAGAGTTACAAAATAGAGGTTACCAAGTGGGAATGATAACTGGTGATAATAAAATTACAGCACAAGCAATAGGAAAGCAAGTTGGAATAGATATAATTTTTGCAGAGGTAACTCCTGAAGAGAAGTATCTGAAAGTAAAGGAACTACAGGAGGAAGGTAAGAATGTAGCTATGGTAGGAGACGGAATAAATGACTCTCCAGCTCTTGTTCAGGCAGATATAGGAATAGCAATAGGTGGAGGAACAGATATTGCTATGGAAAGTGCTGATATTGTTTTGATGAAGAGAAATCTAAAAGATGTTATAACAGCTATGGATTTAAGTCATGCAGTTATAAAAAATATAAAAGAGAATCTATTTTGGGCTTTTATCTATAATACAATAGGAATACCAGTGGCAGCGGGTGTTCTATATCCATTGACTGGTTATCTACTAAATCCTATGATAGCTGGAGGAGCTATGGCAATGAGTTCAGTATCAGTAGTAACCAATGCTTTAAGGCTAAGAAAATTTAAAGCAAAAATCTAATTATGAGAGGAAGAAACAAAAAAAATTTGTTTCTTCTTTTTTTTTAGAGTACAATATAAGAGAAAAGATATATTAAGTGGCAGGTGATAAAATGGAAAATAATACAAACGAAGTACTTTGTTTATCAAATACAGATGAATTTAGAAAGAAGTTGATCTCAAGAATAAATAGGATAGCAGGACAGTTGAGAGGAATTGAGAAAATGATATTAAATCATGTGAAGTGTGACGAGATACTAAATCAAGTTTCTTCTGTAAAATCAGCTCTTAATGGAGTAGCAAAGGTTGTGTTGGAGGCACATCTAAAAAATTGTTTGGTAAGGGATATAAAAGCAGGATTGGAGGAAGAGACTACATCAGAGCTTATACTAACCTTGAATACCCTGATAGAAAAAAAAGGAAAAAAAATAAATGAGAGTAATAATAATATAATTAGGAAGATTGAGCAACAGATAGAGACAATGAGAAAATCAATAGAGAAAGATGATTGTTGCAGTAGTGTTTTAAAAGATATCTCTATTATAAAAGGAGAGTTGGACAGTATGTCTAGAGTTATCTTAGAGGGACATGTAAAAAATTGCTTGGTAAGAGATATAAAAGCAGGATTAGAGGAGAAAACTATTGATGATTTTCTCTATACAGTAAATAAAATGGTAAAATAATAGGAGGTTACAGTGAAAAAAATTCTTATAATAGATGATGAATGGAAGATAAGGAAGTTAATAAGAGATTACCTAGTGAGAGAGGGGTATATAGTAGATGAAGCAGGAGACGGAGAAGAGGGAATAGAAAAATTTTTCTCAAATGTCTATGATATTGTAATTTTGGATATAATGATGCCAAAGATTGATGGTTGGAGTGTGTGTAGAAAGATAAGAGAGGAATCACAGATTCCAATTATTATGTTAACAGCTAGAGCTGATGAAGGAGATCAACTATTTGGTTTTGAATTGGAAACAGATGAGTATATGACAAAACCATTTAATCCTAAATTGTTGGTGGCAAAAGTAAAAGCACTTTTAAGAAGAGATGGAAAGATTGTAGACAATGTTCCTATATTATTTAAAGATTTGATGATAGATGGTGTAAAAAGAGAGGTAAGATTGAAGGACGAGATTTTGGAGTTGACTCCTAAAGAGTATGATTTACTGTATTTTTTCATAGAAAATAAAGGGATAGCACTATCTAGAGAGAAGATACTTAACTCAGTTTGGGGTTGGGATTACTTTGGAGATTCAAGAACTGTTGACACTCATATAAAAAGACTTAGAAAAAAAATTGGAGATGACTATATTCAAACTGTAAGAGGTTTTGGATACAAATTTGAGGGATAGAATATGAAAATAAGATGGAAAATATTTTTTCTAATGTGGAGTATGGTTATGATGATTATAGGTGGTTTTGCTATAACAAATAACATATATTTAGAGAAGTTTTATCTAACTACTAAAAAAGATAGATTAGTTCAAGTTGGAAGATTGATAAGTGACCCGAACTATGTTATAGATTTTAGAAATCTAGAGGTTCAAAATAATGCAGAGATAACAATAAAAAAAACAGACCAAATAGAAAGATATTTTTATCGAAAACTACTTACTCAAAAGGAGATACAGGAGATAAAAAGATATATCAACAATGGAGAACCTATTTTTAAGATAATAAATTATGATGATTACAGAGGAAAAGTTTTAGTTTTATTTATGGAATACAAAAGTGATAGGTATTTAGAGATTATAACTCCATTGAGTTTGATTCAAGAAGGATTAGAGGTTTCAGTGCAGTATCATTTACAAATAATAATTCTATCTTTTATCATAGGTTCATCAATGGCGTTTATATTTTCTAAGGCTATGGTAGCACCTATTCTAGAATTGAAAGAGATAACTAAAAAAATATCAAAATTGGATTTCTCTAGAAAATTTGAAGATATAAGAAAAGATGAGATAGGTGAATTGGGTGAAACAATTAACTTGATGGGAGAAACTTTGAAAAAGAATATTGATGAGATCAATAAAGCTAATTTGAAATTAATGGAAGATATAGAGAAAGAGAAAAAAATAGATAAACTTAGAAAAGAGTTTGTAGCTTGTGTAAGTCATGAATTAAAAACTCCTATAGCTATTATACAAGGATATGCTCAAGGTTTGAGTGAGAATGTGGCAACTGAAGAGGATAAAAATTTTTATTGTGATGTCATAATAGAAGAGTGCTATAAGATGGATAGTTTAGTGAGAGAGTTGTTACTTATTTCACAGATAGAGGCTGGATATTTTAAGATGCAGATGGAAGAAGTAAATCTCTATGAAAATATAAAAGATTTTATAGATAAGTATTCATCTAAAACTAAACATATAAGATATGTTGGAAGTAAGGATATTAAAGTCATTTGTGATGAAAAATATATTGATAGAGTATTGGAAAATTTAATAGGTAATGCTATAAAATATGGTACAGACAATGAAGATATAGAGATAGAAGTATTGGAAAAAGAGGACAAATGTAGGGTGATTGTAAAAAATAAAAGTGATCATTTAGACGAAAAGAATTTGGAGACTATTTGGAACCCTTTTGTAAGACTAGATAGTGCAATAGGAAAGGACGGACATGGATTAGGGTTAGCAATAGTAGCAGGAATTCTAGATAATCATAAAAATAATTATGGAGTTTATATTTCTAAAAACAATTGGGTTAATTTTTGGTTTGAACTAAATCTAATCTAAAAAGTAAAAAAAATGTTCTAAAAGTATGAAATGAGTTGATCATGCTTGACAAGTGTTAGATATGGGAGTATACTCAAAGTGTGACAAGATTGAAAAAAGGAGATGAGAGAATGACTACTACTAAAAATAGTCAAGGATTATTTAAACGTTTTACTTCATTGTGTGTATCTGTTATGCAAAAATACTTACCAGATCCATATATCTTTTGTGCAATATTAACTTTTATAGTGTTTATAGGTGCTATGGTCTTAACAAAGCAATCACCAATGAGAATAATAGGGCATTGGAGTAATGGGTTTTGGTCACTGTTATCTTTTTCAATGCAGATGGCATTAGTATTAGTAACAGGGCATACAATGGCAAGTTCAAAGATATTTAAAAGTTTTTTAGCTAGCCTTGCATCAAAATTAAGAACACCAAGACAAGCAATAGTTGTAGTAACTTTAGTTTCAACTGTAGCATGTCTTTTAAACTGGGGGTTTGGATTAGTTATTGGAGCAATTTTTGCAAGAGAGATTGCGAAGAAAATTAAAGGAATAGATTATAGACTTTTAATAGCTTCAGCTTACACAGGATTCTTAGTGTGGCATGGAGGATTATCAGGATCAATTCCATTACAAGTAGCAAGTAGTAGTGTAGAGGCTTTGAAAAAGCAAACAGCTGGAGCAATGATAGCTAACATACCTACAAGTGAAACTATATTTTCACCAATGAACCTATTTATAATGGGAGCTTTGCTAATTGCACTACCTCTTATCAATAGAGCTATGTATCCAAGTGAAAATGAGGTCGTAACTGTTGATCCTAAATTATTAGAAGATAATGAAGAGAGAGTTGCAAAAAATAAAGAAGAGATGACTCCAGCTGAAAGAATAGAAAATAGTAGGATAGTGTCAATTCTATTAGGAATAATGGGATGGGCATATATATTACAATATTTTATGACAAAAGGATTTAACTTAAATCTAAACTTAGTAAACTTTATATTCCTATTCACAGGAATTTTATTACATGGAACACCTAGGAGGTTTTTAGATGCTTTTTTAGAAGCTACAAAAGGAGCTTCGGGAATATTGTTACAGTTTCCATTTTATGCAGGAATTATGGGAATAATGACAGGAGCTAATGCTGAGGGATTATCGTTAGCAGTAATAATGTCAAATTTCTTCGTAAATATATCAACACCAAAAACATTCCCACTATTCTCTTTCTTAAGTGCAGGAATAGTAAACTTCTTCGTACCTTCTGGTGGAGGACAATGGGCAGTACAAGCTCCAATTGTTATGCCAGCAGGATTAGAGATAGGAGTTTCAACTGCTAAATCAGCTATGGCAATAGCTTGGGGAGATGCTTGGACAAATATGATTCAACCATTCTGGGCTTTACCAGCATTGGGAATAGCAGGTTTAGGAGCAAAAGATATAATGGGATACTGTTTAATAGTATTACTATGTTCAGGAGTTATTATATCAGCTGGATTCCTCTTATTCTAAGTAAAAATATAGAGGAGCGAAATGAAAAAGAACGAGTATTTTTATGAAGTAGAAAAAAAATATTTAGAGATAAAAGAAGATATAGAAAAAAGATTAAAAGAGTTTAAGAGTGTATGGGATAATGGAAACAATAGAGATATTCATGTGGAGATGTCTTTTTGTATACTGACACCTCAATCTAAGGCTGTTAACGCTTGGCAAGTTATTACCACATTGAGAGATAATGGACTTCTTTTTAATGGTAGTGCTGAAGAGATTGTGGAGTATCTCAACATAGTAAGATTTAAAAATAATAAATCAAAATATCTAGTTGAACTTAGAGAGAAGATGACAGACTCTAATGGGGAGATCATAACAAAAGATTTCTTCTCAAGTTTTGAAGAGATAAGTAAAGCTAGAGAGTGGATAGTAAAAAATGTCAAGGGGATGGCTTATAAAGAAGCTAGTCATTTTTTAAGAAATGTAGGTTTTGGGAAAGAGATAGCTATTCTAGATAGACATATATTAAAAAATCTAGTAAGACTAGAAGTGATTGATGAAGTTCCTAAAAGTATAACTCCAAAGTTATATTTAGAGATAGAGAGAAAAATGAAAGATTATTGCAAGTTTGTAAATATTTCAATGGATAGTTTAGATTTACTGTTGTGGTATTTAGAAGCAGGGGAAATCTTCAAGTAGTTTTTTTAATAAGCTAGGAGGTAAAGATGAGAAACAAAGTAGTGACAATGGAAGAAGCAGTATCACATGTAAAAGATGGAATGACTGTCTTTATTGGTGGATTTTTAGGAGTAGGAACACCAGAAAAGATAATTGATGCACTGATTGAAAAAGGTGTAAAAGATTTAACTGTAATAGGTAACGATACTGGATTTCCTGATAGAGGAATAGGAAGACTAGTATGTAATAACCAAGTTAAAAAAGTTATTGCTACTCACATAGGAACAAACCCAGAAACAGGAAGAAGAATGAATACTGGAGAGATGGAAGTAGAGCTTTGTCCTCAAGGAACTCTTGCTGAAAGAATCAGAGCAGCAGGAAATGGATTAGGTGGAATACTTACTCCAACTGGTGTAGGAACAATAGTTGAAGAGGGAAAAGAAGTAATTGAAGTAGATGGGAAAAAATATTTATTAGAAAAGCCTATAAAAGCAGATGTTGCACTAATAAATGGTTCAGTAGTAGATGAGTTAGGAAATATTATTTATGCTAAAACTACAAAGAATTTTAATCCAATGATGGCAACAGCAGCAGATACTGTTATAGTTTTTGCAGAGAAACTTGTAAAAGTAGGAGAGATAGACCCAGATCATGTAATGACATCAAGAATATTTGTAGACTATATAGTAAAATAGGAGGCTTAAGAAAATGGAATTAGATAAAAAACAGGTAAGAGAATATATAGCAAAAAGAGTAGCACAAGAATTAAAAGATGGATATGTGGTAAATTTGGGAATAGGATTGCCTACATTAGTAGCTAATTATGTTCCAGAAGATATAGATGTAGTATTCCAATCAGAAAATGGAATAATTGGTGTAGGACCAGCACCAGAACCAGGGAAAGAGGATAAAGATATGACAAATGCAGGAGGGGGATTTGTAACAGTTCTTCCTGGAGCACAGTTTTTTGACTCATGTACTTCTTTTGGAATAATTAGAGGTGGACACGTTGATGCTACTGTTTTGGGTGCTCTTCAAGTAGATCAAGAAGGAAATTTAGCTAACTGGATGGTACCTGGTAAAAAAGTTCCAGGAATGGGTGGTGCTATGGACTTAGTTGTAGGAGCAAAAGAGGTTATTGTAGCTATGGAACATACAGCTAATGGACAAGTAAAAATATTAAAAAAATGTAATCTTCCATTAACTGCAGCTAATGAAGTAAATTTAATAATTACTGAAAAATGTGTAATAAAAGTTACTCCAGAAGGATTAGTTTTAACTGAAGTAAGCCCTTACTCTTCAATAGAAGATGTAAAGGCAAATACAGAAGCTGACTTAATAATTCCAGATGATATTAAAATTTTAACTTTATAATAGAATGAGATTATAATAGTTATTAAAGAGAGATTGGTGATAGAATGATCTCTCTTTTTATTTTACAAAATATTGACTGTATAAAATTATCAAAGTATACTATGGATATAAGATTATTAAGAGTAACAAAGGTGGAATTAGATGATATATATAGCAGTTGCTTTAGGGATAGAGGCTAGACCTTTAATAAAAAAATTTAAGTTAAAGAAAGATAGTACGATAAATAGGGTACAGGTATTTAAAAATGAAAAGATAATTTTGATAGTCACAGGGGTAGGAATATTAAAGAGTGCAATAGCTTTGACATATATACTTTCAAAAGTGAAGATAGATAGTGATGATATATTCATCAATATAGGAGTTTGTGGAGCTAAGAATGAGGAGTTCAAAGTTGGAGATATAGTCTTATGCAATAAGATTATAAATTCAGAGAGTAAAAGAGCTTACTATCCAGATATGATATTCAATCATAGATTTAAAGAGGGAAGTTTAGAGAGTTTTAATAGAGTTATTAATTCAGAGAGTGGAGTGACAGGAGATTTGGTTGATATGGAGGGAGCTGGACTTATAGAAGCTAGTTCATATTTTTTTGAAACATATCAAGTAAATATTATAAAAATTGTTTCAGATTATTTAGATGGAGATATTGATTCAGAAAGTGTAGAAAGTTTAATAGAAAAAGCTTTGGTAGAGATAGAAATTTGGTTGGAGAGAAGGGGCGAATTTCATCTAGAAAAGGAGCTAGAGTTTTCAGACGAGGAGAAAAGAGAACTAGATTCTTTCATTGTAAAAGGTAGATTCAGTGTAACAATGATAAATGAGTTGGAGTCTCTATTATTATATTATAAATTAAAAGGTAAAAATTTAATTAAACTTATAAAAAATTATGATAAAATAGAGATAAAAGATAAGAAAGTAACAAAAAAAATATTAGAAGATATAAAAAAATATGTGATAGGGGAAAAAAATGAAAGATAATAATGAGTTTGAAATAATAGATACTGCTGGATTTGATGCTATTGCGAAAAGATTTAAAAAACTGTATCCTAAAGTGGAAGAGTTACATTTTCACGCTATGGTTTCTTCAAGACTAGGTGGAGATGATCCATTAGATGGGATTAGTATTTTTAGAGGAGATAGATATTACCATTTTGTAACTTTTGGATTTAGTGAGTTATATGAGAAAGAGTCAGATGATATGGAGTACAGTGGTTATGGATTTGAATTGACTTTTAAATTAAAAATGAATAGTGAGCAATTAAAAAGAAGAAAAAAAGATCTGGATATAAAAGATAAGGAGTTAAAAAATATCTGTTCTATTCTTCAAGAATTAGCTAAATATGTTTTTGAAAGTGGAGAGATATTTCAACCTAATGAATATATTTGGACTGGACAAAAAGAGGGAGTAGATGTAAGTAAGAGATCTAAAATAACAGGATTTATAACAACTTTAGACCAAGCTAAAGAGATTGATACACCCAATGGAAAAGTACAGTTTGTGGAGCTTGTTGGAGCTACTGATAGAGAGTTAAAACTAATAGATAATGGAAAAATAAAGGTAAATGAGTTATTGAAGAAATTAAAAACTGATGTTACAGATTTTTCTAGAGATAGTATAGTTTAAGGTAAAAGGAGAAATTTTAATAGATGGATTTATTAAATAAAAGTTTTTCTCATATATATATTGAAAAAGAAGCAAGACAATATGTAGAGAGTCAAAAAATATTAAAGAGATTCCCAAATTCAAAGATAATTGAGATTGATAGCTACAAAGAGATATTTTCAAAAAATAATCAAAATTTCACCTTACAAAAAACAACTCCCAAGCTTATATTAGCAGTGAAAAAAGAAAATTATATATATGAGGGAGCTAAAGTTTGTGAAAGTTTTGGGAATGAGAATTTTTACTATTCATCTTCAGTTTTAAACTGTGTGTATGATTGTGAGTACTGCTATCTACAGGGTGTATACTCATCAGGAAATATAGTTATTTTTGTAAATTTAGAGGATATGTTTCAAGAGATAGAGAGGATTTTAAAAGAGAGATCTATGTATATTTGCATATCATATGATACAGATTTAATGGCTTTAGAAGAGATAACAGGCTTTGTGAAAAGATGGTATGATTTTGTAAAAAAACATAGGAATTTAAAGATAGAATTGAGAACAAAAAGTTCTAGTATAAAAGTTTTTAGTGAGCTTAAACCTAATCCCAACTTTATAGTTGCTTGGACAATATCTCCTAAAGAATTTGCAAAACAGTTTGAAAAAAGAGCTGTATCTTTTGAGAAGAGGGTAGAGTCTGCTAAAATATTGATTGAAGCAGGTTGGACAGTGAGAATTTGTTTTGATCCAATGATAAAGGTAGAAGATTTTTACACTGTTTATGGTGAGATGATAGACGAAACTTTTAAAGAGATAGATGGAGCTAAGATTTTAGATGTTAGTATTGGTACGTTTAGAATATCTAAAGAGTATATGAAGAGAATGAAAAAGAATAGAGTTAACTCTCTAATTTTAAACTATCCTTTCTATTGTCAAGAGGGTGTGTATACATATTCAGAGATTGAAAATCAAGAGATGTTGGATTTTGTAAAAGAGAAAATACTGAATTATGTAGATTTAGAAAAAATATTTATATAGAAAAAGGAGAAGAGATGAAAAATGTTTTGATAACAGGAGCTACTTCTGGAATAGGATTAGCTATCTCAAAAAAATTTCTAGATATGGGATATTTAGTGTATGGTGTTGGAAGAGATTTTTCTAAAGTGAGTATTGAGAGTGAGAGATTTTTTCCAATAGTTTGTGATCTTGTGAAATATCAAAATATAGAGGAGTTAGTGAGAAAATTAAAAAAAGAGGTGGAGATAGATATACTTGTTAATTGTGCAGGAGTAGGATATTTCGGACCACACGAAGAGATTAGTCCCACAAAACTTCATAAGATGATAGCTTTAAATCTAGAAGCACCTTTAGTTTTAACACAACTACTATTGAGAGATTTGAAAAAGAGAAAAGGAACAGTAATAAATATCTCATCTATTACAGCTACAAAGTCAAGTACTTACGGCTGTGCTTATTCAGCAACAAAGGCTGGATTGTTACATTTTTCAAAAGGATTATTTGATGAAGTGAGAAAGACTGGAGTAAAAGTAATATCTATCTTACCAGATATAACTAAGACATCTTTTTATGATGAATTAAATTTTAGAGAGGGAGATGAAGAGGAGAGTTACATACTTCCAGAATGTGTTGCAAGTGCTGTAGAAAGCCTATTTTTACAGAGGGAAGGAACAGTTATAACCGAGATAATAATTCAACCTCAAAAGCATACAATAAAAAGAAAATAAAATTTTAAAAAAATACTTGACAATAATAGTAATATATAGTATATTAATACTGTAATAAAAATGAAATGATTACAAAAAGGAAATAGAAATTAAAATAAGGAAAATTTAAGGAGGAATTAAAATGGCAAAATGGAGATGTAAAGTATGTGGAGAAATTATAACTGATGAGGCATTAACTCAATGTCCTGTATGTAAAGCTGGAAAAGACAAATGGGAAGAAGTTGTTGAATCAGGAGAAAGAGTTTGGGCAACTGAACACAAAATAGGAGAAGGATTGGCTTGTGGAGATGAAGAGATAATTGCTGGATTAAGAGCTAACTTTGAAGGAGAGTGTACAGAAGTTGGAATGTACCTAGCAATGTCAAGAGTAGCAGATAGAGAAGGACATCCAGAAGTAGCAGAAGCTTATAAGAGAATTGCTTTTGAAGAGGCTGAGCATGCTGCAAAATTTGCTGAGTTATTAGGAGAGTGTGTAACTGCTTCTACTGAAGAGAACTTATCAAGAAGAGTTGAAGCTGAGTATGGAGCAACTTCAGGAAAATTTGATATCGCTAAGAGAGCTAAACAATTAGGATTCGATGCTATTCACGATACAGTTCACGAAATGGCTAAAGACGAAGCTAGACACGGAAGAGCTTTCGCAGGATTATTAGAGAGATATTTCGGAAAAAAATTCTAATTAAACTTTAAATAAATTAAAAAGGAGGGTGAAACCAGTAATTAAAAATTACTAGTTTGCAACCCCCCTTTTTTACATATTGTTATCGATATTTGAATCAATATACTCTAAGTATAGATTTGAA
>JAHHSZ010000069.1 GCA_020024915.1 Fusobacterium sp.
TTTTTTAGAATCTAATCATCAAATTTTTGGTATTTTTTTACCTAAGCTCCTAGATAAGCTTTCTTTACATTAACATCATTCAATAGATCTTCTGATTTTCCCTCTATTGTAATTTTTCCTGTTTCAATAACATAGGCATAGTCAGCTACAGATAAAGCCATTTTAGCATTTTGCTCTACCAATAATATAGTTACTCCAGCTTCTTTTAATTTTTTTATTACTGAGAAGATCTCTTTAACAAATAGAGGAGAAAGTCCCATAGAGGGTTCATCTAAAATTAATAGTTTAGGTCTACTCATAAGAGCTCTTCCTATAGCCAACATCTGTTGTTCTCCACCAGACAGTGTTCCAGCTAGTTGATTTTTTCTCTCTGCCATTCTTGGAAATACCTCATAAAATTTAGCTCTATCTCTCTCAAGATTCTCTGGAGTATCATTAACTGTAAAGGCTCCCAATTTTAAATTATCTTTAACGGGAAGTTTTGCAAAGACTCTTCTACCTTCAGGCACTTGTGCAATTCCCATTTGACAAATTTTATGACACTCTACCTTAGTTATCTCCTTCCTTTCAAACTTGATTTTTCCCTCTCTTGATTGAATAAGACCAGATATAGTTTGTAGAGTAGTTGTTTTCCCAGCTCCATTTGCTCCTATAAGTGAAACCACCTCTCCCTTTCTAACTTTTAATGAGATTCCTTTTAAAGCATGAATATTATCATAATAAACATGTAAATTTTCAACATCAAGCATTAAATCCTCCTCCATTATACTTCCTCCTCAAATTCATCACTGTCTTTTCCTAAGTATGCAGTTACAACTGCTGGATCATTTACAACTGTCTGTGGATCTCCACTTGCTATGATTGTTCCATGATCTAGAACTATCAATCTTTCACAAATTCCCAATACCAACTTCATATCGTGTTCAATTAAAAGAATAGCAATTCCAAACTTATCTCTTATCAATTTAATTGTATTCATAAGCTCATCTGTTTCTGTTGGATTCATCCCAGCAGCTGGTTCATCTAAAAGTAAGACCTTTGGATTTGTAGCCATAGCACGAGCTATCTCCAATTTTCTTTGCTGTCCATATGGAAGGCTTCCTGCAGAATGATCTGCATACTTATCTAAATCAAAAATCTTTAAAAATTTAAGAGCTTTCTTCTTAGCTATCTTCTCTTCTCTCCAAAATCTCATTAGACGAAAGATTCCTGTAAATACTCCATATTTCATATTGAAGTTATTAGCAACTAGAACATTTTCTAGCACATTCATATTTTTAAAAAGTCTGATATTTTGGAATGTTCTAGCTACTCCTTTTCTCACTAATTTATGAGTAGGTGTTTTCTTAACTATCTCTCCATTAAAAGTATATGTTCCAGAAGTAGCTGAATACGCTCCTGTCAAAATATTAAAAACTGTTGTCTTTCCAGCTCCATTAGGACCAATAAGTCCAACTAGCTCCTTCTCCCTCAACTCTAAATTAAAATCACTTACAGCTCTTAAAGATCCAAAATTTATATTAATATCTTTAGCATGTAGAATTCTATTTTTCATTTGTTGTCCTCCTTCTAGTGATAAATCTCTCAACAAACTTTGAAATTCTAAACTCCTTACGTCCCAATAATCCAGTTGGACGGAAAATCATTGTCAATATCAATAGTAGAGAGTAAACAATCATACGATAATCAGAAAACTCTCTTAAAGCTTCTGGTAATATAGTTAAAACAATAGCTGAAAGAATAGATCCTGTAAAACTTCCCATTCCTCCCAATACCACCATAACCAATATATTTATAGAGTAGTTAAAATCAAACTGTCTAGCTCCTAAGATTCCAAGGTTATGAGCATATATTCCACCAGCAATTCCAGCAAAAACAGCTGAAACTGTAAAAGCAAATGTCTTATAATAAGTTGTGTTAATTCCTGAAGCTCCACTGGCAATCTCATCATCTCTAATAGCAAGTATAGCTCTTCCATGACGACTTGTCATCAATGAAAACATCATCATTATACAGATAACCATAATAATGTAGATGATACCAAATTTATTAAAACGTGGGATTCCTCTAAGTCCCTGTGCTCCACCAGTAAAATTAAAATACTCTATTAAAACTCTGATAATCTCTCCAAATGCAAGTGTTATAATTGCAAGATAGTCACCATTAAGTCTCAAAGCTGGGATTCCAATTATAATTCCAACTATACCTGCTACAATACCACCAAGTATTAGAGCTACTAAATACCCAGACACTCCATCTAACAATCCTGTTTTAGCAAAAAGAGCTGCTGCATAAGCACCTATTGACATAAATCCAGCATGTCCAATTGTAATCTGTCCAAGACAACCAACTGTTATATTCAAACTAACTGCTAAGATTATATTTATACAGATGAAAATCATAACTGTACTTTGATATCTTGAGATAACTCCATTACTTATTAATGTAGTTAGAAAAAAATATCCAATTACTACCAATACTAAAGTTAAAATATAACTCCATTTTTTTGTTCTATCCATTGTTCTCCCTCTAAACTTTCTCTTTTAAATTCTTTCCAAACAATCCTGTAGGCTTAACTAATAAAACAATAATCAAAATCATAAATACAAAGGCATCAGCTAATTGAGATGATAGGTAAGCTCTTGTTAGACTTTCTACTATTCCCAAAATAAATCCTCCCACAACAGCTCCAGGAAGAATTCCAATCCCACCAAGAACAGCAGCAATAAAAGCTTTTATTCCAAGCATTGATCCCATAAGTGGCTGAACTTGTGGATAAGCTGATACATATAGTACTGAAGCGATAGCAGCCAGTCCACTACCAATAGCAAACGTAAGTTGGATAGTACTATTTACATTTATTCCTACAAGTTTAGCTGCTCCATAATCTTCACTAGTAGCTAACATTGCCTTTCCATATTTTGTTTTTTTCATAAAATACTGTAATCCAATAGATAGAATTAGAGTTACTATAATTGTGACAACTGTACCATAGTTTAGATAAAGTTTTCCAAATCTAATAGGTTCCTGTGTAAAAATTTTAGGAAAAGCTCTAGTATTTGGAGTAAAAATCTCCATAAAAATATTTTCTAGTAATAGGCTTACTCCTATGGCTGTGATTAAGTTAGATATTCTTGGTGAATTTCTAAGTGGTCTATAAGCAATTCTCTCTGTTAATATCCCCAATACAACACATATAACAATGGCAGGTACTACTGTCAGCCATATAGGTAATTCCATTCTTATAAAAACTGGAATACTAAATAGAGAAATATATGCTCCTACCATAATGATATCACCATGAGCAAAATTGATAAGTTGTGCTATTCCATAAACCATAGTATAACCAAGTGATACTAGTGCATAAATACTTCCTATTTGTAAGCCGTTGATAATTTGCATCATAAACTCCATTTTCTCTCTCCTCTCAAGATATATTTGAGGAAACTTAGAGACAAATTCTGGTTTCCTCAAATTTTTTTATTTTTAATTTGGTTGAATTACAGAATCAAAAGTATATTTACCATTAACAATTTTTAAAACTGTAACTGCTTTAACTGGATTATTTTTATCATCAAATTTAAGATGTCCTGTAACTCCATCAAAGTCACTTTCTTTAATTGCTTTTACAATAGCAGCTTTATCAGTTGATCCAGCTTTTTCAATTGCATCTTTCATTAGGTAAACTGCATCATATGATAGAGCAGAGAAAGATGATGGATCTTCATTGTACTTTTCTTTATAAGTTTTTGAGAATTTTTGAACTTTTTCACTAGAATCATCTAATGAGTAATGATTAGTGAAATAACTATTTTCAATAGCACCATATGCTGATGGATCTAATGCTTTTGTTACACCATCCCAACCATCTGGTCCAATTAGAGTTGCTGTAACCCCAACTTCTCTAGCCTGTGTTGAAATAAGTGCTACCTGTTCATAGTAATCTGGAATAAGTAGTATATCTGGATTTGTTGCTGCAACCTTAGTAAGTTGTGCTCTGAAATCCTTATCCCCTTCTCCATATCCTTCTTTAGCTAGAATATTTAATCCTAATCTATTAGCTTCTTCAATAAAAGCTTTTGTTACTCCGTCTGAATAGTCACTAGAATTATTTACTAAAATAGCAACTGTATTGGCTCCTAAATTATTTTTAGCCAAATTTGCTAAAATAACTCCTTGATATGGGTCAGTAAAACAGATACGGAATACATTAGGACCAGCTTCTGTAATATTGAATTGTGTTCCTGTTGGTGTAATCATTGGCATATTATCTTGAGCAGCAACTTCTGCAATTGCAAGTGTAGGTTTTGATGGAGCATCTCCAATAAAAGCTACAACTCCTTCATCAACTAATCTATTATAAGCTGTAATTGCTTCTGTTGAATCTCCTTTTGAGTCTAAAACTGTAAATTCTACTTGTTTACCTAGGATTCCACCATTTTTATTGATCTCTTCCATAGCTAATTTAGCACCGTTTGTTGCTGTAACTCCATAGATAGCTAATGGTCCTGTCAATGGTGATGTAGAACCAATTTTTAATGTTTCGCTCTCTTTTGGAGCTGTAGTTGTCTCCTTTTCTCCTCCACAAGCTGTGATCAGTAGTGATAGTCCTAGAAGCATTGTTGTTAATTTTTTCATTTTGAATCCCCCTTATAATCTTAATCAATTTTTATTTTTGTCTGTTAAAAAAGTATATTTGTCATTAATAATTGTACAATTTTTTCAGTTATAAAAAAAACAGCCTAATTAGGCTGTTATTAATCAATGAAATATAGATTCACTCTATTAATTAATTTATATAGTAATGGATATAACTATACTATTAGCCTAACATAATTTTTTGTATATGAAAATAAACTCATTATTATTTGTATGAGTGATATTATACATATGACAAATATTATTATGTTAAGTGTAAACATAGTTATTTCCTCCTTCTTCAATTACTTTTTTAACTTGTTGTAATGAAGTATACTCCTAAACTAAAAAAAAATCAAGCTATTTTTAAACTTTTTTTATGAAGGAAAAAAATACTTCTTATACCTATATTTTTTTATGATAGTACTAAATTTTTAATACTTGATTTTCTATAATTGAACACTGTTTCAAAAGTTACTACTGTAATTTAATTAAAAAGATTATTTATTTTATTTTTTAATTTTTCAGTATCAACTAGATATTGTTTTACATCTTTTAACTCTCCATTCTCATATACCTCAGTAAGAATAAGCTTTTTATCCTCTGTGTATCTATCCCAATTTCCATTTTTCTTACCATTTAAAAACTCTCCAGTATATGCTATCTCTCCATTTCTGTGATAAGAGTAATATTTACCAATAGGCTCTCCTAATTTATAATCAATCTTATCCTCTATTTGCCCATTTTCATAATAATATACCTGCTCTCCATCAAACTTTCCATCTTTGAATTTTTCTACAAGTTTCTTTTGTCCATTGCTATATTTATCAACAACTTTTCCAGTAAATGGAGTATCTGCGTTTACTGTATATACAATTCCATTTCTTACCTGTTTTTGAGAGTAATCTATCTCCTTAGCACAACCTGTTAAAGCTAATATAATAAGTGATACAATAGCTAATTTTTTCATAATATAACCTCCAACTATTTATGTAACAATCTATTGTAACATATTTTTTCAGATATAGTATATTAAAACTTGATAAATTGGGAAAAGTTTTATAAAATAGATATTATACAGTGTTGTAATATTTCAGTAATTTAGATATTCTCTTTTTACTTTTTTATAATTAATGCTAAAATTTTAATACTTTTATTCCTATATATATTCTATAAAAAAAGATATATATTTTATATATTTTTAAAAATTAATTTTCAAGTGTAATATATATTTTAAGATACATATGTAAAGGAGGGTATTTTTATGAAAAAATTTGCATTACTTATATTAGGGTTCACTATTTTTATTACAGGTTGTGGGAGTAATAAAGATAAAATAGAGGAAAAATTGACTAAAGAAGTTATTGTATCACAGGGATCAAAACCTAAAAGTCTAGATCCTAACATGTATAATGAGATTCCTGCACTAACTATTACAGAACAAATATTTAACACATTACTTAGGATTGATGAGAATGGAAATGTTGTTCCAGAGTTAGCTGAGTCTTATGAGTATATCACACCTACTGAACTTGTTATTAAATTAAAACAGGGGATAAAATTTCATAATGGGGATATTTTAACAGCTAAAGATGTTGTTTTCAGTATTAATAGAATGTTAAGTAAACCTGCTAGTAGAATAATGATAGAGGCTATCTCAAAGGTAGAGGCTGTAGATGATAATACTGTTAAGATAACTCTATCAAAACCATCATCACCACTACTATTTGGATTGTCACATCCACTAACTGCCATCTTAAACGAGAGAGATACAGTTGCCAAAAATGACACTATTGCTATTGCACCAATAGGAACAGGACCATATAAATTTATGGAATGGGGTAGTGGAGAAAAGATAGAATTAGTAGCTTTTGATGATTATTTTGAAGGAAGACCTAAGATAGATTCTTTGGTATACAGAGCTATTACAGAAAATAGTAGTAGGCTAGCTGCATTGGAAACTGGTGAAATAGATATTGCTTACAATATGGCTGCTATTGATGGTGATATTGTTGAAAAAAATAAAAATCTTCATCTAATATCTCAACCAACTACTTCAACAGAGTATATTACTTTTAATACAACTGTTGCTCCTTTTGACAATAAAGATTTTAGAAAAGCCGTAAATTATGCTCTTAATAAACAGAGTATGTCAGATTCAATATATATGGGAAAAGCTAAACCAGCTAATTCTATAATCAATCCAAATGTTTTTGGTTATACTGACACTGTTGAAGGTTATCCTTATAATGTGGAGAAAGCTAAGGAGTATCTAGAAAAATCTGGTGTTACTGATAGAAATTTTACACTACTTGTGAATGACAATCCTACTAGAATTCAATTAGCTCAAATTATTCAAGCTAATTTAAAAGATATTGGTATAGATATGAAAATTGAGATTTTAGAGTGGGGAGCTTACCTTCAAAGATCTGCTCAAGGTGAACACCAAGCTTTATTAGGTGGTTGGGTTTCTGGTACATCAGATGCTGACATTGTTCTATACCCTCTACTTCACAGTGCTTCACATGGTGGAGCTGGAAATAGAACTTTCTACACTAACAAAGAATTTGATAGTATAGTTGATAGAGCTAGACTTGTCTCTTCTCCTGAAGAGAGAAAGGAATTGTTTGTAAAAGCTCAAGAAATTTTACAAGAGGATTCTCCATTAGGTATTTTACTATATAAAAATGAAAATATAGGTGTTAATAACAAGGTAAAAGGATTTAAATTTGATCCTACAACAATGCATAATTTAAAAGATTTAGACATAGAAAACAAATAACAAAGGGAGTGGAAAGATATGGATATCAATTTAGATGTTGAATACGTACTAGATATGACAATGGAGCTACTAAACATTCCAAGTCCAGTAGGTTATACTGATGATGCTATGGAAAGAATAGGAGCTGAATTAGATGATCTAGGAGTTTCTTATAGCCTAACTAGAAAAGGAGCTATACTAGGATTTATTCCCGGTGAAGATAATAATTATAAGAAAATGATCTCAGCTCATGTGGATACACTTGGAGCTATGGTTAAAAGAATAAAACCAAATGGTAGATTAGAGCTTGTAAACCTAGGAGGAGTAAACTGGGGAGGAGTAGAGGGAGAGAATATCCTTGTACACACTCTAGATGGTGACGTTATTGAAGGAACTATAGTACCTGTAAAAAGTTCTGTTCACATCTATGGAGATGAGGCTAGAGAGCTTCCAAGAAACTCTACTACTATGGAAGTGAGATTAGATGAGGAAATCTACAATAAAGAGGACACTGAACAGCTTGGAGTAAGAGTAGGAGATTTTGTTTCTTTTGACCCTCGTACAGTTATAACTGAGAATGGTTATATTAAATCAAGATTTATTGATGATAAGATCTGTATTGCTCAAGTATTAGGATATATCAAATATCTAAAAGAAAATAATTTAAAACCTAAAAATGGTATATATATATATATATCTAACTATGAAGAGATTGGACATGGAGTTTCTATAATTCCTGACGATATGGATGAGTTTATAGCTCTAGATATTGGTCTTGTAGGAGAAGATGCTCTAGGTGATGAGAAAAAAGTAAGTATTGCTGCTAAAGATTTTAAAACTCCATATGATCTAAGTGTAAGACTTGGTCTAACTGAGGCAGCAGAGTTAAATAATATAGGATATACAGTAGATGTGTATAATAGATATGGTTCGGATGCAAGTGCTGCAATTTTACAGGGATTTGATTTCAAATGTGGTTGTATAGGACCAAGTGTTGAATCTTCTCACCACTATGAGAGAACTCATATTGATGGTGTGCTTGAAACAATAAAACTATTAGTTGCTTATTTATAAATAAAAAATATAACCAACTTTACTAAAAAAGAGAGGCTGTTGTAAATTTTAAATGACTTTAAACTTTGAAATTAGCTAAAGAGATTTTATATCTCTTTGGCTTTTTTCTTTTCTAACAATTTCTTTGATAAGTTCTTTAGGGAATAAAGACATAAAAAAACCTCCCTTGATATTAATTAAATTATACTTATAATTCATTAATAATCAAGAGAGATTTTTATTTACACAAAATTTATTACACTACCATTTAACTTTACAACAACCTTTCTAAGCTAAACTCATAAGAAATATTTAATTTTATTTCTCTTTTAACTTTGGTGTATTGCTTTTAATTTCATCAACAAATCTATCTACAAATTCTCTTGCTGTATAT
>JAHHSZ010000070.1 GCA_020024915.1 Fusobacterium sp.
TCAGTCTCAATAAATTATTTAATTCTACTAGTCAAGAGAGTAAATACACAAGATTATTTACACTCTCTAAAGAGGTACAAAAGTGTGTAGTGTATCTCTTTTCTTCTATAAAATTATTAATGTTTACACTCTTTTTTAAAGTTTAACTTCATTCTCTTTGTTCTCAATTTAGCTTCTTCAGTTGCCATCTCTATGTTTAATTTCTCTATTTTTTCCCAATCTGGATTTTCATTTAATAACTCTTTTCTTATCTCTAATTTCTTAGTCTCTATAATTGTTCTTGCTTCAACTGTTTCTGGATCACTTCTATGGTGTCCCATCTTTTGCATTTTATGTATATGTCTTGGAATTATCTCTCTCTCAGTTTCCACAATATTATCTTTAGCAAAACTTATTACATTTATTGTTAATATCATCATCAATATTCCTAATAATCTTTTCAATATATAATCACCTCTTAAAATAAGTATATCTTTTATTTATAACTTAAATATGTCAAACTAAAAATAAATTTCTCTTCTTCTATTTTTATATCAAATGGAATACTATGAAGCTCTAAGATTTTTTTAATAAGTGAAAGTCCCAATCCGTGACCATCAATCTTTAATTCAGTAGCATTTTCTCCTCTGGCAAATGGTTGTAATAGATTCTCCTCACTTAGATTTTCTCTTATCAATGTTAGATTTTCAAATCTAACACAATCTCCATCTTGATATATCTTTATCTCACTCTCTTCTGATGAGTATTTTAAAGCATTTTGAACAATATTGTCAACTGCTATCTGAATGAACTTTTTATTCCCTTCTAACATCACACTTTCTAACTCTATATTCCATTGAATATCTTTTTGTAACTCCAAAAACTCATATTTCTCAATACTATTTTTTATTATTAGTTTTAAATCTAAATCCTCCTTATCTATTTTTAAACCTACAGAGGATAACCTAGATAGTAAAAGTAGTGATTGAACTAGTTCATTCATATTATTACTCTCTTTTAATATAGCCTTGTAATATCTCCTCTGCTCCTCCTCACTCTTCAAATTTCCTTTCAATAAATATTGTGCATGAGAATTTATAACAGAGATAGGTGTTTTTAACTCATGTGAAGCATTGGAAACAAAGGATTTTAAGTTATCTATTGATAATGAGAGACTTCTTGACATAGTATTTATATTCTCACTTAGCTCTAACAATTCATCACTTGTATTGACTACTGCTTTTTCTGAAAAATCTAGCTTTGTAATTTTTTTTGCAACCCTATTTAACTCATATATATTTTTTGTGATCTTTTTTGCAAATATCCTACTTATAATTATACTTAAGATCAATGTTATTACTAAGGTGATTAAATTTAGAAAATATACCTCATGTCTATGCATACTCATAACAGATAGTGATGTGCTTAAAAACAGAGTTTTCTCTGGAGATAATTTCTCCTTATATACCAGTAACATTATGTGTCCCTGTTCAAGATTGTTAATATGAAATCCATCTTTTATATCATCAAAATTATCCTTATACTCTATTCCATAAAAAGAATCATAGTAATTGTTATTTGAAATATATATATCTATTCCTTGAGTGTTTCTAATATCTTCAACATAGTCTTCCAATATTTTTTCATCAATCATCAATCTTTTTACTGTTGGAACTATCTTTTTTATCTCACTCTTTTTTCTAGCTATATAAAATGAATCTGCCACAAAAACACTAAAAACATAACTAAGTGTCACTGTAAATATAACTAAAAATATTGAAAAAATAAATATTTTTCTAAATAGATTAATTTTTATTCTCATCAAAGCTATACCCCATACCTCTCACTGTTTTCAACAGATAGCTATACTTGTCCATCTTTTTTCTAACTCTCTTTACCAAGGTATCTACTACTCTATCATCCCCATCAAAATCAAAACCCCATACCTCATTCAAAAGATACTCTCTTGAAAATATTATCCCCTTATTTTTTATCATATACTCTAAAAATTGTATCTCTCTCCTTGTAAGTTCAATACTACTATTTTCAATGATTATCTCACCTTTTTTAGCATCAAATGAAAACTCTTCAAATTTATATATACTTACATCATCTAACTTCAACAGCTTTTTTACTTTTAAAGTTAAAATCTTCAAATTAAACGGCTTAGTAATATAGTCATCTGCTCCTAGATCAAGTCCTCTATACTCATCTTCATCTGAATCTCTAGCTGTCATCATAAGTATTGGTAGTGTTGAAACCTTTCTTATCTCTTTACAAACTTCCCAACCTGTCTTTTTAGGAAGATTTATATCCAAAAGCACCAATTGAGGACTCTCTAAATAAAACTTTTCTATCCCCTCTTCTCCATTATAAGCTACAGCAACACTAAAACCTTCCTGTTTAAAGTTATCCTGTAAAACATTTACTAAACTCTTTTCATCTTCTATTATCAATATCTTTCTCTTCATCAATTCCCCTTTCAATCTATAAAACTATTGAAAATGATAGTGTTCATCAGTCAGGTGAAGAACATGCCTGTATCTATGTCTTAATGAAAAATATATACAAGCTATGAGTATATACCCAACTCCAGCCACTATAAACACCTTATCTCTTAATAGATAATAACATTCTATCCCTAGAAAACTACCCAATAAAAATATTAAAACTGTAAAAATACAAAAATATACTTTCCATTTCTCTTCTTTTCTGCCTTTTAAATAGTGTCCTACATATACTCCTGCATCTGTTAAATTTCCACTGACGTGACTTGTTCTAACTACAACACCTTTATATGATATAAATAATCCATTTTGTACCCCTATCATAAATGGTAAATAATAAAAGAAAATTAAATTATCTTTCATAGTTATGTAAAAAAATAACAGCCCACATCCCAAAGTAAACACACAATATCCATACCTTTTTTTTAAATTAAACTCTCTTCCTCCAACTAAGTATCCAGAAATTGTTGACCCTAAAACAAATGAAAAAATAATTGATATTATTTTTAATACTTCTAAAAAATTTCCTTCTTTCAGATTAATTGCTACTTTGGAAACATGCCCTGTAAAATGTGAAACTGTATAAGAATACTTTGCAATACTTATAGTATTTATAAATCCTCCCAAAAAACATAACATATAGATCCAGTTTAATAAAAGTCTATGCAAAACTCTCATTTTTTCCCCCTAAATTATTGATATACTAAGAAATCATACCTTTTTTTTTAGAAAATTTCAAGTATATATTATACTCTTATTATAAAATTCTATTTTTAAAAAGAAATGAGAAAAAAATAGATATATGGTATAATACTCTCAACGTGAGAGGAGGAATAGTATATGAATTTAAACACCAAACAATTTGAAGCTGTCACTACTACAGAAGGTCCACTTCTTCTTATCTCTGGACCTGGTTCTGGAAAAACTAGAACACTAGTAGAAAGAACTATATATCTTTTAACTGAAAAAAAAGTTAAACCTGAAAATATTTTTCTCTCTACCTTTACAGAAAAGGCTGCTAGAGAATTGATTACAAGAATATCTGAAAGATTGAAAGAGTTGGGATACAAGATAAATCTATATGAAATGTACATTGGAACACTACACTCAATATTTTTAAGGCTTATTGATGAAAATATTGAATACTCTTTTTTTCGCTCAGGGTATAGAGTATTAGATGATATTGATCAACAATTTTTTATATATAGTAGAATTAAAAACTTTAGCGAGTTAGAAGGGTATCGTGAATTTTTTAGAGATATTCCTGCTAATAACAGTTGGGAGAGAAGTCAAAAGATATTATTCTGGTTAAATAAAATCAATGAAGAGGGAAGAAGATTAGATAATCTCAAAACTGAAAATAAAAAAATCCTATTTTTAAAGAGTGCTCATAAGAGATATCACGAGATGCTAGTAGAAGAGAATATCATAGATTTTACAACTATTCAAAGAGAGATATACAGAATACTCCATAATGAAGAGGTACTTAAAAAATTAAAAAATAAAATACATTACATAATGATAGATGAATATCAAGATACCAATAGTATCCAAGAAAAAATAATTTTTTTACTTGGTAAAGAACACAAAAATATCTGTGTTGTAGGTGATGATGATCAAGGAATTTACCGTTTCAGAGGAGCTTCTATTAAAAATATTCTCCAATTTCCTGAGAGATTTGAACAAGGAGTGTGTAAAAAAATAAATTTAGATATTAATTATCGTTCACATGAAGATATTATTAGACTTTGTAATAGGTGGATAAATCTCATCAATTGGAGAGAGTTCCGTTTTAGAAAAGATATTGTCCCTCCTACTGATAGCTCTTTTCCAGACTATAGTGGAGTAATCAGAATAGGTGGAGATTCTGAAAAAAAGTGGAAAGATAATATATATAAATTTATTAAAAATTTAAAAACTACAAATAAGATTGAAGATTATAGTCAAATAGCCTTTCTTTTTAGAAGTGTTCAATCACCCAATGTGAAAGAGTTAAAAAAACATTTAGAAAATTTAAAAATTCCTATATACTCACCTAGATCAAAAGATTTCTTTGATAGATCAGAGATAAAATTAATGATTGGAGTTCTTTTAGTATATTTTCCACACTGTAAATATCTAATACTTGATGAGGTACAAAATCGTGGAAATAGAATTTTTGATTACTATAAAGAGTGTCTTAATCTTCTTAAAAAAGTTATAAAAAATGATGAAGAACTCTATAGTTGGTTAGTTGAAAAAAGAAAAGAGAACTCATATGAAACGACTCTTTTTATTCCAAGTTTTAAAAAAATATTTTACTCTCTTCTCCAATTTGATACTTTTAAAAATTTTATTAAAATTGATATCAACAATGTAAAAGAGGGAAGAGCGACTTACAACTTAGGAGTTTTTTCTGAACTCTTAGAAAAATTTGAAAGATTATCAAAGGTTGAAGATATTCAAAAAGATGATGTTGAAAAGGTTATAAAATACTTTTTTAATGTCTATTTAAAAAATCTCTACCATAAAAAAATTGATGAGTATGAAAATAAAGAGGAGTTCCCTCTAGGAGCAATTCCATTTTTAACTTTTCATCAAGCTAAAGGACTCGAGTTTCCAATTGTTATTGTAGGTTCTTTAGATTCAACCCCAACTTTCAAAGAGAGAACTGAAGAGGATATACTATCTGAACTTTTAAGATTAGATGATAATTTTGAACCTAGAGATAAGAAGAGTGAATTTGATTTTTGGAGAATATACTATACAGCCTTTTCTCGTGCTCAAAATCTTCTAGTTCTTACTAGCATAGAGAATAGATCTGGAAAAAATGAACTTCCTTCACGAACTTTTAGATCTATCTATGAATCAATTCCATATGTTACTGATGAAAAATTTAAATTGGAAAACTTGAATGTTGAAACTTTAAAAAAAGTTGAGATAAAACCACTTCTATCTTATACTGGGCACATTCTTCTCTATGATTTTTGTCCTTTAAAATATAGATTTATTAAGGATTTTAAATTTAAACCCTTCTATTCTAAAGACACTTTTTATGGAATTTTTGTACACAGAGTAATTGAAAGAGTTCATAGAGATTTTCTAGCAAATCTTTTTGATAATAATTTAGAAGAGATTATCAATGATATTGGTAATTCTTTGGAAAAAGAACTTAAAACTACCTTCCCAACAGAGATTCGTGAAAAAGTTAGATGCCATATTAGTAACTATCTTGAAAATAGCAATTTAGAAGATATCGTTGCCACTGAATTTGAAGCATACAGTATTGAAAAAAACTATATTATGGTTGGTACTTTGGATCTTGTTAAAAAAACTCCTTTGGGAATAGAGATTATTGATTTTAAAACAGGTAAATTTGATAAAAGTAGATTTGAAGTGTATAAACATCAATTGGAGATCTATGCTTATCTTTTAAAGGACAAATACTCCTTGAAAAATATTAAAGCATCTCTCTATTATATTGATGAAGAAAATTCTAAAATTGAGATTGATTTAGAGAATTCTAACATTGAAAAAAGTGTTGAAAAATTCAATATAATTGCATCTGAACTTTTAAAGAAAAATTTTCCACCAAGAAAATTTGATGACAAATGTTCTAAATGTGAGTTTAATTATTATTGTATGATTAAGGAGGAATCTTGAAGCAAAATTATGATTTACTAATGGAAAAGGAGATAGAAAAAATTCAAAAATTGGAAAAAAAACCAAAACTTCTTCTACACTCTTGCTGTGCTCCTTGTAGCTGTGCTGTAATAGAGTATCTTTTAAAATATTTCCATATTACAGTATTTTTTTATAATCCTAATATTACATTTGAAGATGAATATACTAAAAGATTGGAGGAGCAAAAAAAATATCTAGAGGAGAGAAACTACCCTATTGAAGTTATTGAGGGAAGGTATAGTCCTAGAGAGGATTTTTTTGAAAAAGTCAAGGGACTAGAGAAAGCCAAAGAAGGAGGAGAAAGATGTTTTAGTTGTTATGGCCTACGTTTGGAAGAAACTGCCTTAAAAGCTAAGGAGCTTGAATTTGACTATTTTTCTACAGCTCTTAGTATCAGCCCTATGAAAAACTCCCAATGGATAAATGAACTTGGAGAAAGCTTAGGTGAAAAATACCAAGTTAAATTTTTAAATGGAGATTTTAAAAAGAAAAATCGTTATGCTCAGTCTGTAAATATCTCTAAAGAGTACAATCTCTATAGACAGGATTACTGTGGTTGTGTCTTTTCGAAAATGGAGAGAGAGGAGTATAAAAAAATCAAAGAATCATCTCAAACAACAGTTTAAATAGAAATTAGAGTAGCCTAGGTTATTTAACTTAAGCTACTCTTGATTACTAATCTATTTTATTTCATAACCAGCTTCTCTTATCTTCTCTAGCACTCTATCTCTATGTTGTATATCACTACACTCCATAACCAATGTTACCTCTTGCATAGTTATTCCTAAATCACCATTATACATACTTTGAGTTATATGTAACACATTGGCTCTATTAGCTGTAAGTAATCTCAAAAGTTTTTCTACCTCTCCAAATCTATCATGTACCTTTACTTTGAATTGATATCTTCTACCCTTATTTATCAAGGCTCTATTTAAAACTCTTTCAACTAAGTTTATATCTATATTTCCTCCAGATATAACTGCACAAGTCTTTTTATTTTTACAATCTATTTTTCCAGCTAAGATTGCTGCTAGTGGTGTAGCTCCTGCTCCTTCTGCCACAACTTTACTCTTCTCCATCAAGAATAGTATTGCTTCTGCTATCTCAGCTTCTGAAACTGTAACTACTTCATCTACATATTTTTTTACCAACTCTAATGTTTTGCATCCAACTTTTTTTACTGCTATTCCATCTGCAATTGTAGGTTGAGCACAAATTTCACAACACTCACCTTTTTTAAGAGCTTCTGTCATTGAAGCTGCATTTTCTGACTCTACCCCTATTACTCTTATATTTGGATTAAGAGATTTCACTGCTGTTGCTATTCCAGCTAAGATACCTCCTCCTCCTATTGGAACTAACACTGTATCTATATCATTTGCATCTTCTAATATTTCAAGTCCTATTGTTCCCTGTCCAGCTATTACATCATCATCATCAAATGGATGTAAAAATACTGCACCTGTTTCTTTTTGTATCTCACAAGCTTTTGCAAAAGCGTCATCATAAACATTTCCATGTAATACTACTTGTCCACCATACTCTTTAGTTGCTGCTACTTTTGCTATTGGTGCTGTCTCAGGCATAACAATTGTGGCTTTTATTCCTTGAGCTATCGCTCCTAAAGCTATTCCTTGAGCATGATTTCCAGCTGAAGATGCTATTACTCCTCTTTTTTTCTCCTCTTCAGTCAAATTAGCTATTCTATTTAAAGCTCCTCTCACTTTAAAAGATCCTGTTTTTTGTAGATTTTCTAATTTAAAAAATACCTTTCCATCAAACTCTTCTTCTAATGTTGGACACTCTATTAAAGGTGTTCTTTTTATTGAATTTTCTATCGTTTCTTTTGCTTTTTTAATTCTTTCTAAAGTTACAGTCATTTTTACTCCTCCTCAAAGAATAAGTTTGCTTTGTAATATAATTATAAACTTATAATTCATTTTAGTCAAATTTCGTACTATTTTTTATAAAAAAAATCTTTATTTTGTAGAATTAAAATATATTTTATTAATTATTATGCTAACATATATTTATTTGTATATATTGATTTGTTTGTGAATAAAATTTAGTTGTTTTCAGTTTAAAGAAAATTAAAATAAATGCAGATTTATTCTCTTTTATTTTTCTTTTTTTATATACTCGCTATTTACAAAAATAATATTTATTAAAAAAACTACCAATAAATTTTATTTTTACTGGTAGTATTTTATTAATAATTTA
>JAHHSZ010000071.1 GCA_020024915.1 Fusobacterium sp.
GGCTATATTGTTATATTAAAAATAAAAATGAGGTTTAAGAAAAAATATTTAGGAGGATGTAGAATATGAGTGAAATTTTTACTAGTGGCAATTTATTATTTGGGTTAGGAATATTTATAGCAAATATTATTCAAGGATTGACTGGCTTTGCTGGATCTTTACTAGCGATGCCACCATCAATACATTTACAAGGATTAGAAACAGCTAAAGTAGCTGTTAATACTTATGGATTAGTAAGTTCTTTTATAGTTTTTTTAAGTAACTACAAACTTATAGATTGGAAAGAAGCTAAGAAATTACTTGTCTTAATGGGAATTGGATTAGTTACTGGAATTTATTTAGCAGGACAAGTTCCTGCAGGAATACTTTTAAAAATATATGCTATCTTTGTAATAGGAGTAGCATTAAAAGAGATGTTTTATAGAGGAAATCTAGATTTTAGTGATACAGTGTTAATAGGTATTGTATTAATTGCAGGATTATTTCAAGGGTTATTTGTTTCTGGAGGCCCATTCTTAATTATTTATGTTGCTAAGAAATTAAAAAATACGAATCAAATAAGAGGAACTCTTTGTTTTGTATGGATATTCTTAAATGGATATATGATGGTAAGTCAATTCTTGGCAGGGCAGTTCACAGCACATAATACAGCAGTAACTTTAATAGGATTACCTGGTGTTTTTGCTGGAGTTGCAATTGGAGGATATTTAGCAAAGATATTATCTAAAGAGAAGTTCTTAAAAGTGGTATATGTATTACTTGTTTTATCAGGAGCTTCATTATTACTAAAGTAAAAATTTCAAAATAGGGTGTGAGAAGTATGGAAATAAGATTAAGTGGTAAAAAGCGAGGTTTAGTTGCGATAGCAGGTCATGTAGGGTGTGGTCATAGTCATAGTTTAAACAACCAAGTTCAAGATGATTCATGTGGATTATCAATTGTACTGTCACTTTTTAAAAAGGCTACTAATTTATCTTTAAAAATAAAGAATGTAGAATTTAATGGGAATGATGTTAGAGTAATTTTAGAAAATGGTGGAATAGGAGAAGGAACTGCAAGACGTGGAATAACTCCTCAAGAGAAGAAATTAGCATATTCTTTGATAGGAAAAGAAGCTGTTAATACACATACATTAGTATTAACAGCTTTTGGAAGAATTTATGGTCAAGGAATATTAGAAACACCAGTTGCTGTTCAAACAGCAATAGCTAATGCAGCTTTAAATGGATTTTACTTAAATTATCCAGAGCAATTTTTAAGAGCTAAAGAAAGTGTGAGAGGAAATTGTGGAGAGGTGGTAGGAACAGTTTTAGAGATTGATGGTAAAGCTGTGAGTGTTTTAGGGACTGTAAATGCTACAATTGGAGGAATAGGACCTAACGAAGATCAAGAGGGGAATTCGATTGTTGGTGCTAAAGGTGAGATTATAAAAACTTTAGGAATGGATAAATTACCAACACTTATTATAGAAGCTATGATATATTCTGGATTCTCAAAAGGACTAACAGAGAATACATATTTTGTTAGAGGAGATAAGGAAGATGATAATATAGTTGTTGTTGAATCAGTTGTTAAGGCTGCTGAAAAATGTGGAATTCCTATAAAATATCATGAATCTGGAATGAAAAGAACAAAGGAAGCTTTGAGAAATAATACTAAATCAGTAGCAGAGAAGATTATTGCGTTAGGAGAAAAGCTAAAAATGGCTGAAACTTCTGAAGAGAAAGTAAACATCATAGCTGAATTAGCAGTTGCAGTAAGCCAAGATTGTGGTGGAATAAGTTTTATGTCAAATGAACTACATGAGGAAATTGGTGGAGCAGGAATGCTAAAAAATATAGGAGCTGTTATTAATCTTGTTTCAACAGATGAATATTTCAAAGAGAATCCTATACCATATTTAACAGATGAAGAGTTAGAAAGATACCTAAAATTAGTATTAGAAAGTGTAAATCAGATTTTTAATAGATTAGACGAAGCAAATAAAATAATCAACTTATAGGAGTGAATAATAGATATAAAAAATATTTATTATAAAAAGAGTCTATATGGGGAAAGATGAAAAGTTAAGTGGATTATTTTATTAATAACTCAAAGACCAATATTTAATTATTCATAAATATTAAAAAAGAGACGGAAGTGATAAATCTGTCTCTTTTCCTTTTAATATCTAAAATATAGATAGATCATACTAAGTACAGTTGATTGAATAACTATGATAGTACCCCATTTGAAGAATTCAAGGAATGAGATTTCAATTCCCCCTTTTTTTGCAACAGAAGCACCAATAATATTGGCAGCAGCACCAACAATAGTCATATTTCCACCTAAACAGGCTCCCAATGATAAAGCCCACCACAATACTTGAGTATCATCTTGAAAACTAGGTGCAATTTGTAATAAAATTTTACCAAAAGACAAAGTATGTGGGATAGATCCAACAATAGGTGAAAGAACTGTTGATAGTATAAGTATCAAAAATGAGGTAAATTTAATATTTCCCTCTGTAAATATAATTAGATATTCAGAGAGCTTGCTAATGACTCCTAAGTTTTCAATTCCATCAACTAAAACAAAAAGTCCACCAAAGAAGAAGAGTGTTTCCCATTCTATTTTAGCAAATACTTCTTCTGGCTTCTTCTTACTTAGAAAAATTAGGACAGCAGCTCCTGTAATAGCTATAATAGCTAATCCTATTCCTGTAAAGCTATTAGTCAGAAATCCTAAAATTACAACAGAAAAAACAATAATAGATTGAATTAAAAGTTTTTTATTTGTAATAGTTCTATCTAGACTTAATTCCATAATACCAGCTTTTAATTCATTTGAAACTTCTAATTTGTTCTTTAGAAAAAATACTGAACTAGTTAATAAGATAGCCATATTTATGATTATAAGTGGAGTTAGGTTAATGATAAAATCATTGAAATCAAGACCACTTAAACTTGCTATAATAAGGTTAGGTGGGTCTCCAATCATAGTAGCTGTTCCTCCTATATTAGATGCAAATATTTGAAGAAGTACAAAAGGTTTAGGATCTACCTCAAGTCTTTTGGCCAAAAAAATAGTGACAGGTACTACAAGTAAAATAGTAGTAACATTATCCAAAACTGCTGAAAATACTGCTGTTATAATAGATATAAAAACGAGAATTTTTACTGGATTACCTCTAACTAATTGAGCTATTTTAATAGCAACCCATTGAAAGACTCCTGTTTCAGACATTATTTCAACGATAATCATCATACCAATAAGTAAAAAGAGAATCTCAAGATTATAGCCGATTGTCTCTAAAGCTTGTTCTTCAGTGATTATTTGAAGAATAACCATCAGAGCTCCTCCTATTATTGTGACGATAGATTTAGGGTATTTTTCAGTAATGATAAAATAGAAAGTGATAAGAAAAATAAGAATGCCAAATACAAGTTTAAGGAACTCCATAAATCTCTGCCCCCTTTGTTAATAATTAATATACAGTACTATTTTATTATATATCTTTAAAATAAAACTACAAGGTAAATTTTAGAAAAAAATATACAAAATATGAATGTTATATTCAATATTATTATATTTAATATATAAAAAAAGCTATTACATTACAAGTAACAGCTAAATTTTAAAATATAATAAAATTATTTAACAGCAATAACTTCAATTTCAACTTTTACATCTTTTGGAAGTCTTGCAACCTCAACACAAGCTCTTGCTGGTTTTACATCTCCTAAGTACTCATTATACACTTCGTTGATTGCAGCAAAATCATTCATATCTTTAATGAAAACTCCTGCTTTAACAACATCTTTCATAGAATACCCTGCAGCTTCAACAATAGCCTTAACATTTTCTAAAGATTGTCTAGTTTGTTTTTTTACATCATCTGAAACTAGAGTCATTGTTTCTGGAACAAAAGGAATTTGTCCTGAAACAAATAACATACCATTTGCTTCAATTGCTTGAGAATATGGTCCTAAAGCAGCAGGAGCCTTCTCAGTATATATAATTTTATTCATTAATAATCCTCCTTAAAATTACCAAATACCTAAAATATATTGGAACAATAAACTTACAATAGTGATACCAACCCAACAAGAAAATCCCATAATAATTGGTTTGCCACCAGTTTTTATCAATTTGATGATATTGGTATTTAATCCAATAGCACACATCGCCATTACAATAAAAAATTTACTTAGGTTTTTTAAAGGTGAAAATACACTGGCGTCTACACCTAAAGAAACAGAAATTGTAGTAATTATTGATGCAGCTATGAAATATAGTATAAAAAAGGGAAAAATCTTCTTTATATCTAATTTTTTATTTTTATTATTACTATCTTTTGTTGATTTGATAGCTAAAAACAGTGTAATTGGAATAATAGCTAATGTACGAGTTAATTTTACAGTAACAGCTTTATCTAATGTAGAACTTCCTAAATTATAGATAGTATCCCAAGTAGCAGCTGCAGCTGTAACTGAAGATGTATCATTAACAGCAGTACCAGCGAATATTCCAAAAGCTTCTCCCGAAGTTGTAGAGAAACCAATAAAAGAACCAAAAGCTGGAAAAATTAGAGCTGCTAATACATTAAAGAAAAATATTACAGAGATAGCTTGAGCTACTTCTTCATCATTTGCATTTATAACAGGAGCAGTTGCTGCAACAGCAGATCCGCCACAGATTGATGATCCTACTCCAATCAATGTTGAAATTTTTACTGGAATATTTAATAATTTTTGTAAAATATATGCGATAACTAGAGATGTAATTATTGTCGATATAATTATAGGGAGGGATTGAACTCCAGTTTCTAAAACTACAGATAAATTTAGACCAAATCCTAAAAGGATAACAGCATATTGAAGTATCTTTTTAGATGTGAATAAAATACCTTTTTGAAAGGGAAGTTTATTTTTAATGAAATTAGTAGTGATCATTCCTAATAGAATTGCAAAAACAGGACCTCCAATAATAGGATAAAATTTTCCTAAAAACAAGGCTGGAATTGCAAGGAATAGTACAAGTACTATTCCTGCAAAATTATCTTTTATTGATTTTAACATAAAAAGTGATTAAATATCCTCTTTATTTTTTAGCATAACATTTGTATATGCATATAATGCTGGAGATCCACCTGTATGTAAGAATAATACATTATCCTCTTTCTTGAATTTTCCCTCTCTGATCATTCCTACTAATCCTGCCATTGCTTTTCCTGTATATACTGGGTCTAATAATATTCCCTCTGTTCTTGCTAATAATTGAACTGCTTCTACCATTGTTCCTGTAGGTAATGAGTATCCTGGTCCTACAAATTCATCTCTTACTTGAACTAAATCTTCTGTTATCTCATTGTGTACTCCTGCTAATTCAGCTGTTCCTTTCGCTAAATTCCATACAGCAGCTTTTTGAATATCTTTCTTTCTATTTACACTAATTCCTGTTATTGGTATGTTAGCATTTACTCCAGTCATTCCTGCAACTATTCCAGCATGTGTTCCAGCTGATCCAGATGGTACTACCATATGATCTATTTTTATACCTTTATCAAATAATTGTACCATGATCTCTTCTGCACAAGAAACATATCCTAAAGCTCCTAAAGGATTTGATCCACCACCAGGGATTACATATGGATTTCTTCCTTCAGCTCTTAATTTTTCAGCTAACTTTTCAAGTTCTCCTAACATATCTGAACCACCAGGTACAACATAAGTTTTTTCAACACCTAAAAGGTTGAATAGGAAGTTGTTACCACTAGCTTCAGGATTGTAGCTACCTTTAACTCTTTCTTCAAGTATAAGTTGACATTTAAGCCCTTCTTTAACAGCAGCAGCAAGAGTTAATCTGCAGTGGTTAGATTGTACAGCACCACAAGTAAGGATAGTGTCAGCTCCTTTAGCAATAGCATCAGCCATAAGGAATTCAAGTTTTCTAGTTTTGTTACCACCAGAAGTAAGTCCTAAAAGATCATCTCTTTTAATATAGATAGTAGGACCACCTAAAGCTTTAGAAAAGTTTTCTAATTTTTCGATAGGAGTAGTTCCTACAGTGTATCTTTTTCTTGGAAATTTTGCTAAATTCATATATATCACTCCTCAAAATTTATTTTTTGTATAGTTGAAGTATAGAACAAAATTAAATAAAAGTAAAATTTTCAGAGAGTTATTTTGATAGTAAAACTAAGAAAATAGTAAAATAAATTCAGATTAAAACAAGGTTCACAAAAGTTAAAGCATTAACTTATAAATATAATTTATAAAAAAGTTGAGCTTTAAAAAAAAATAAAAATATGTTACAATATAAAATTTAGTAAAATTGAATAAAATATACAGATAAGTAGTTAAATATACTTCCAACTAATACAAAGATATGCCAAACTCCATGCATAAATCTGACGGTTTTCATTCCGTAGAAAATTGTTCCAACTGAATAGGCTATTCCACCACAGATAAGGAATTTTATTGAAATAGGACTGACAAAAGTTTTTAGATCATCAAAAACAAATACTATCATCCAACCCATAAATAAATAGATCAAAGTTGAAAGAAATCTGAACCTACCTGCAAAAAAGATTTTAAAAACAATCCCAATCAATGTCATTCCCCATTGTATAAAAAAAAGAACCCATTTTATTTTGCCGTCAAAGAATCCTAATAGATAGGGAGTGTAAGAGCCAGATATTAAAATATATATAGCTGAGTGATCAAGAATTTTAAAAATTCTTTTAAATTTACCAATAGGTAAAATATGGTAAGTACCAGACATAGTATAGAGCAAAATAAGGGAACAACAAAATACCATGGATCCCACAAGGTATCCGATATTGCCACTTTGTAAGGTATGTATCAATAATGCTCCAGTACCAATTAAAGCTAAAATTACACCAAAATAATGAGTCATAGAGTTAACCCATTCCTCAACTCTTGAAATCTCCATATTTAGCACCTCCTTCAAATCATTGATCATAATAAATCAATACTTTTTATAATAGTAGCTCCACAATTTTTCATCTCTTCAATCGCTTTAGTAGAGGAATCAGCTTCTAAATTGACACCTCTACAACCATCTTCAACAAGATATACTTTATAACCAAGTTGTAGAGCATCAAGAACAGTGAATTTAACACAGAAATCTGTAGCTAATCCTAAAATATATAAAGTATCAATTTTATTCTCTTTTAATATGGAGTTTAGAGTAGTTTCATTGAGTCTACCGTTATCAAAAAATCCACTATATGAATCAAATTCAGGATTAATTCCCTTATATATTGTTGTATATATTAGTTCTTTGTTTAAGTATGGATGAAATTCACTCCCTTTTGTATTTTCAACACAGTGTACAGGCCACCAAACTTGTGGAATCCCATTTAAAGTTCCAATTTCTCCAATAACTCCATTAGAGTTGATAGCAAAACTCTTGTGACAATTAGGATGCCAGTCTTTTGTGGCTAAAATTAAACTGTTCTCTTGAGAAAATTTATTTATGAGAGAGTTGGCAACAGAAATAGTCTCATCTCCATTTTTTACCTCAAGAGCACCATTTTTACAGAAGTCATTTTGTAAATCAACAAGTATTAAAGCTTTCATAATTCCTCCACCAAAATATTTTTAAATTACATTATTAATATTATACCATTTTTTTAGAAAACAGATAAGTATATATTGAAATTATTGACATCTTTTAAAAAATATGATACAATGAACCGTTGTGAAATACACACATCAGTTATTTCTAAGCCAGGTGTCTTTTATAAAGATTGCTTAGTTTTGAGACTGATGGAAGAAAAACCAAAAGACTATTAGGAGGAAAAAATGGCAGTAATAACAATGAAACAACTATTAGAAGCTGGAGTTCACTTTGGACATCAAGCAAAAAGATGGAACCCAAAAATGGCTAAGTACATCTTCACAGAGAGAAACGGAATCCACGTAATTGATTTACACAAATCTTTAAAGAAAATTGAGGAAGCTTATGCGGTAATGAGAGAAATTGCTGAGCAAGGTGGAAAAGTGTTATTCGTAGGAACTAAAAAACAAGCTCAAGAAGCTGTAAAAGAGCAAGCTGAAAGATCAGGAATGTACTATGTAAACAACAGATGG
>JAHHSZ010000072.1 GCA_020024915.1 Fusobacterium sp.
TGAAGGAGAAATGTAATGAAAAAAAACTATCATGATGATGAGTATTTTGAAGAAGAAGATGAGATAGATTTAGTCGATTTAGTCTTCACTCTATTAAGACGTTGGAAGCTCATAGTTTTAACAGCAGTACCTGTTATAATTTTGGGGATATTTTTTGCTATGACTAGACCAAATCTATATGAAGCAGAAACTACTTTGATTATTTCTAATAATGCAACTGGAATTACACTGGACTCTGGTGATTTAAGTGTAAATCAAAAGCTTGTTGTTACTTATTCAGAGATTGCAAAAAGTAGAGATGTAATGTCAAGAGTTATAAAAAAATATGACTTACAAGAGGATATAAAACAACTAGCTAAGAAAATAAATGTAACTCCTGTTCCAGATACAGAATTAATAAGATTGACTTATGTAAATAAGGATCCAAAATTAGCTGAAGCTGTTACCAACGAGCTTGCAAGTGAGTTTATCAAAAAAGTTGGGCAGGTAATGAGAATTAGAAATATAAATGTTGTAGAAAAAGCAACAGAACCAGTAGAGCCACTACCTAAAAAGAGAGCATTAATTATTTTAGCATCAATAGTTTTAGGAATAATGGTAGGAAGTGCTTTTGTTTTTGTAATAGAGATGATACATAGTAAAGTTAGAAAACCATCAGATATGGAGAAAATATTGGGAGTTAAAATGTTAGGAATGATACCAGAGGTATCAATGGAAGAGGAAGGAGAGGATAGTCATGAGTCAGAGAAGTAACTTTTTTGTGACTGAAAATAATTTACAAATAACAGAGGCTTTTAGAACTCTTAGGACTAACCTTGCTTTTTTAAGAGAAAAACAGAATGGAAAGACTCTTCTCTTTACAAGTTCTATTCCTGCAGAAGGAAAGTCAACAGTAGCTTCTAACTACGCAGCGAGTTTAGCTATAGCTAACAGAAAGGTACTGTTAATAGATTGTGATATTAGAAGACCAAGAGCACATGAGTCTTTTGGTATAAAGATAGAGAGAGGTTTAGAGAGTATACTAGCTAGTGATATCAACCCAGATGAGGTAATTATGAAGGAGATAATTCCTAATCTAGATCTACTACCAACTAAGAATATGACTCACAATGTAACAGAGTTATTTTTAAGAGATAGAATGAAAGATATCATAGAGTGTTTAAAAGAAAAATATGATACAATAATATTAGATACTCCCCCATTAGCAGTAGCTTCAGATGCAGCAATCTTATCTAAAGCTGTAGATGGAGCAGTAGTAGTAGTAGGTTATGACCAAGTAGCAAAAAGAGAGCTAGAATTTACTAAAGAGATGCTAGAGAATGCCAATGCAAACATCTATGGTTTCATAGTAAATGGTGTAGATAAAAAAGGTATGTCATATGGAAACTATGGATACTATAATAATAACTATAGCTATTATGAAGATTACTATACTGAAGATGGAGAGAAGAAAAGAAAAAAATCTAGACATAAACCTAAAAATAAGTTTGAGGAGTTTATGGAGAGAGTAAAAGAAGCATACCAAAGACATTTGAGTGGAGATATTAAGAAAAGAAGATAAGGAGTAAGCTTATGGTAGATATACACTCACATATACTTTATGGAATAGATGATGGTGCACAGGGGATAGAGGAGAGTATAGAGCTTTTAAAACAGGCAATTTCAGTAGGATATACAGGAATTGTCTGTTCTTCGCATTACTATATTGGAAGATTTGAAAATGAGAATTATGATAAAAATTTTGATATTTTAAAACAAAAAATATCTGAAGAAAACTTGCCTATTGAAATATACAAAGGTAATGAATTTGCTTTGTCTCCAAATTATATAGAGCATAGAGATAGGATAAAGAGAATAAATAATGGAAGATATATTCTGGTAGAGTTAAAAAATGAGCTTATTTATCCAATATGTAAGGAATTTTTTCAATCTTTATTATCTCAGGGAGTAATACCAGTACTTGCACATATAGAGAGATATCCTCATATCAAAGTAAGAGAGTTAATAGAGTTGTATAATATGGGAGTTATACTACAAGTTAATTTAAGAATGGCAGCTAATCCAGTGGACAGAATAAAATATCTATTAGAAAATAGGTATGTAGGAGTAGTAGCAACTGATGCTCATAGATTAGGGAAAAGAGACTACAATGTAATTGAAAGTTTAGAAAAATTAAAGAAAACATTGGGAGAAGAGTACTTTAATATTGTTACAAAGATAAATCCTAGAAAAATAGTAAATGATGAGAATATAGAAAGAGTGAAAGGAGAAGAGGATGAACTTAAAAAAATTAATGGGGCTGGGAGCCTTTTTAATCGTTTGTGGAGTAAGCTATGCAGAGGGTAGTTTTGGTTTGAATGAAGTACTAGAGAGAGCCAAAACATCAAACCCACAAGTTAATGCTCAAAAGATGAATGTAGAAAGTAGAAGAGAGTTAAAAGAGAAGGCATGGAAAAATTTAGTGCTACCTCCTGTAAATTTATCCAATGAAGATGAGTGGAAAGTTGTAAAAAAATATGGAGCAGGATTAGAAGAACTTTCAGTGGCTCTTCCTATATACGCTGGTGGAAAAGATTTAAATATGTATAGAAAATCAAAAGCTCAATTGGGAATAGCTGAAAAAGATAGTAGCTTAGTTGAAATGGCAGCTCAAGAAGCAGCAGTTTCTCAATACTTTGCAGCATTAAATGCAAGAAAGCAGATAGAGATAACTAATAAGGCTATTGAAGCTTTAGAAAAACAAAAAGAGAGAGTAAATGATCTATATGAAAATGGAAAGATAGTACCTAAGTCAGAAGTTTTAAAAATAGAAGCTGATATAGAGAATAACAGAGGAATTAACTTAGAAAATAGTTATCATGAAAGTGCAAGTATGGGAGAGCTGGCTAGATTATTGGGATATCCAATAGATAGTGCTCTAGATTTAAAGGATTTTGATCCGTCACAGTATCTTGCAACTAAGGCAGCTCTCAAAGAAGAGAATAATAAAAAAGTAGAAAATACTATATTAGGAGAGAAAGAACAGTTAAAATTAGACAGTGCCTCTTATGATGTAAAGATAGCTAAAGCAGATCTATATCCAGTACTATATACTAAGTACACATATTACTATAGAGATGTAGATAGTAAAGGGAACATCTATAAAAGAGATGAGGATAAGTTTGAAGTAGGATTTAGATGGATACTTACTTGGGGAGCAACATTGGATAATGTTAGAGCTAATGAGTATGCTTATGAGAAAGCTAAGATAGAGTATGAAGATAATTTAAAGGGAATCTCATTAGATATGAAGAATAAATTAAGTGAGATAAGAGCACTATATGGAAAATCACTAGCTATGAAAAAGAGAGTAGATCTATTACAAGAGAATATGGAAATAGATAATATGAGATATGAGAATGAATTACTTTCAACATTTGATTATTTAAATTCTGTAAATAGTTTTAGAGAAGCACAAGAGAGTTATTATGAGTTACAAAGAGGGCTTGTACTAGCTGTTATAGAGTATGAAAATTTATATAGATAGGGAGAAAGTAAATGGATAAGAAACTAATAAAAAAAGCTGTTATAGCAATAGGAGCTATATTAATAGCTGGAGTTTTGGTTTATAAGATGAATATTTTTGGAACGACAGTTGTAAAAGTGACTAGAGTAGAAGAGGGGAATCTATCAGATATGAACCTATATACAGGGATGGTAGTTCCTGGAGAAGTTGTTCCTGTATATATAACAGCTCCTGCAGTTGTAGAGAAAGTTTTAGTAACTAATGGAGAGTACGTAACAAAAGATAAAGAATTAATGATATTTAGTAATAAGAGTATTGTTGAAAATGAAAATTTATTAAAGATAAATGAATTAGATCTTAAAGATACTGAATTACAGATTGCTGATTTAGATTCTGGATCTTTAAAGCTTGAATTGGATAATAAAACATTGGAAATAGAAAACTTAAAAGAAAAAGTAAAAGCTGATGAGAGAAAGCTACCTGTTTTAGTTGGAGAAGCTAGTTCAGCTCAACAGAGAGCAGATGTCTATGAGAAGCTTTTACAAAAAGATGGTGTTTCTGCAACAGAAGCTAGTAGAATAGTGTCTGAAGCTGGAAGAAAAAGAGTTGAGTTAGAGGATTTAAAAACTAATTTAGAGCTAAATAAGCAAAAATATGAACTTGCTAAGGTTAGTTATGAAAGTTTAAAAAGACAGTTGGATATAACAAGAGCACAATTAAATTCAAAATTAGAGAAACTTAAACTAGAAAATGAACAGTTAAAATTGAGAGATAGTCAATTGAGAAAGCCATTAACAGCAGGAGTAGATGGAGTAGTAGTTGATTTAGATGTAGTGGAAGGAAGTATTACACAAGCAGGACAGAGACTTTTAGCTGTATCAACAAGTGGAGAGAGTAAGATAAGTGTAGAGGTTCCTTTATACCAAGCTGCAACTATAAAGAAAGGTCAGCCAGCATTAGTAATCTCAAGAGAAGTCAGTGGAGATGTGGAGTATGAAGGAGTTGTTAAAACTGTTTCAACAGCTGCTGTAGCAAGTAAGTATCAAAAGGGAAGTAATGACAAAGTTATTCAAGTTGAAATTGAGATAAAAGATGGAAATAATTTAAGTCCGGGATTTTTAGTAGATGTAGAGATAAGTGGTCAAGCTAAGACTTCTGTACCTGTAGTTAATAGCTTTTCAGTAGTAGAAGAAAATGGAGATTACTATGTATATATCAATGATGAAGGAAGAGCAAGAAAGCAAAAAGTAACTATAGGTGCTAGAACTACAGGAAGTTATGAGATCTTAGATTTACCAGTTGGAACACAGGTTGTTGTTAATCCATTTAAAGTAAGAAATGGAGAAAGAATAAGAGTTGAGGAATAAAATATGAAAATGATATTTTGGTTTTCATATAAAATGCTTTTAGGAAATTTAAGAAGAGCACTGTTTCCATTTTTAGGTGTAACAGCTGGAGTGACAGCACTTATAATGGCACTGGCAATAGGAGCTGGAGGAGAAAAGATAATCTCTAAAAACCTTTCTGCTATGGGGGATAATAGAATAATGCTAGGTGGAGAAGAGATGAGTCAAAAGGATATCAAGTTATTAGAGAACTATCCTTTTGTAGAGTATACAATGTTTCCACAGGCAAGAGCTTTAGAAAGGAATAATATTTTTATAGCTTATCCTCAAAAAGCATTAAGAACTTTGGGACTAAAAGAGTTAAAAGATAGAGAGGTAATTATAGATAGATCACAATTTCCAGATAAAAAACCTGGAGATAAAATTGAGGTTATCCTTTCAAATGGAAGACAAACTTTTATTGTGGCAGATACATATATAGAAGAGAATCCTTTTGAGCTTATGAAACAAGGAAATAGAATAATAATATCTCAAAATTATTTTGAAAGACTTTTTGGAAGATATAGATTTAGAGAGATGATTGTATCTTTTGATAAAAATGAAGATGTAGAAGAGATCTTACCTTTTCTTTTGAAAAAATTTAATGAGGAGAGAAGAGGCTATGGTCAGATTAGGGTTTTAGAAACTCCTGAAGTATACAAAAGAATAGTAAGAATTCAAAAATTGGTGAGAAATACTCTAGGAGTTTTAGCTATAATATCAATAGCTGTAGGTGGAGTTGGAATAATGTCACTAATAAGCAGTGGTATTAGAGCAAGAACCAATCATATAGGAATATTGAGATCAATAGGAATGCCCAAAGAAGATGTAGTAAAAGTATTCTTAATGGAGGGTATAATTATATCTATAGTAGGAACTGTTAGTGGAATTATTATGGGGATAGTAGGTTCAGTAATAGGAGGAAAATTAATAATGATTCCACCAGTATTCCTTGTAGGAAAGATTATTTTAGCAATAATTATTGCATTACTTGTAGGAGTAGGAATGGGAATTTTCCCAGCTAAAAAAGCTGGAAACATGAGTATAATAGATGCTCTAAAAGAAGATTAAAAATAAATAATATCATAAAAAGTAACCTCAAGATAAAAATTGGGGTTATTTTTTAGTTCTAAATCCCAATTATTACCACTTAATCTCACTTACTGGAAAAATATTAAAAATAACTCTTTACAAATCCTTTAAAAAGTAATAATATATAAATATAGATCATACTTAACTGTAATGACTGATAAAATATATTAAGGGGTGATGATATGCCAAGAGATAATGATTTTAAAAGTAAAAACGAATATAAAAGTGAGTGTGAGGAATATTTGAAAAAGAAATTAGAGAACAGTAGTGATTTTGAAAAAGATTTAATGAATGAATTAGTGGAAAAGTATGGACTATGGGTTACAATTGAAACAGCAATGAAGATTACAGGTAAGAGTAGAAGTACAATTTACAAATATAAGGACAATAACAGTTTTATATACAAACAGAGTGAGAGAAAGATTTCAATATATACAAAAAGTTTAATATTTGTGTTATAAAAACGCATAAAAAATCTTTTCAATAACAGAAATATGTAGTATAATAGTAAAATATTACAAATTTAGTTAGGAGAAAAGAGATGAATAAAGAAAAAGAGTATGGATTGTTTACAGCTATTACTATGATTGTTGGAATAGTAATAGGTTCAGGGATATTTTTTAAAAGTGACAATATATTAGTTTATACTAATGGTAGCATCTTAAAGGGTGTATTAGTATTTGTAATTGCAGCAATAGGAATAATATTTGGTAGTTTAACTATAGCTCTATTAGCTTCTAGGACAACAAAGCCTGGAGGATTGATAACATATATAGAGGAGTATGTGAGTCCGAAAGCTGCTGGGGCATTTGGGTGGTTTCAAGTATTTATATACTTTCCTGCAATACTTAGTGTTGTATGTTGGATAGTTGGTGTATATTTGTGTATGCTTATGGGTTGGGATCCTACACCAGAAAAATTAGGAATTATAGGTGGAATAGCATTTTTAATTTGTTTTGGAATAAACTATTTTTCAGCTCTATTAGGTGGAGCCTTTCAAAACTTTGCCACTGTGTCTAAGGTTATTTTAATAGGTGTTTTAGCAGTGGCAGGTTTTATCTATGGAGATCCTAAGTTAATAACGAATTCAGATGTTGTAACAACAGCTGGAAGCTCTATGGCTTGGTTAGGGGCGTTATCACCAATAGCCTTCTCATATGATGGTTGGGTAGTAGCTACATCAATCTCACATGAGATAAAGGACTCTAAGAGAAATCTACCGATAGCTTTAATATTTGGACCAATATTTGTACTTTTTGCCTATGTTACATATTTTGTAGGAGTTAGTATATTAGTTGGACCACAGAAGATAATGGAGCTAGGAGATGCCCATGTAAATGAGGCTGTAACTATACTATTTGGTGCTGGTGGAGCAAAGGTATTTTTAATATTTATAATCCTATCTGTATTGGGATCATTGAATGGATTTACACTAGGATTTTTAAGAATGCCATATATATTAGCTATTAGAGATATGTTCCCAATGGCTGACAAGGTAGGTTATTTAGAAGAAGGGCATCACATTCCAAAGTGTTCAGCAAGAGTAGCTGGGATCATCTCATTAGTATACCTAGTTATAAACTATATAGTTCAAAAATATGAGTTTATACCTAATTCAGATATTTCAGAGATACCAATAGTAGCAAGTTATATTATCTACATTATACTGTATGTGTATGTAATCAAGCTGTATAGAGCTGGAGAGATAGATAGTATGGTAAGAGGTATGATAATACCTGTATTGGCTACTGTAGGATCACTGATAATAATATTGGGAGGATTACAAAACTTAATGACTTTCCTATATTTAGGAATCTGTGGGGTAGTTATTGCAATTGCTTTAGGTTACTTGGGGAGAAAAGAGAAAAAATTAGTAAGACAATTATAAAATGTTTTGTAAAAAGTACAAAAAAGAAGTATAATTTATATAGTGAAAGGGGAATAGCATAGATGTGTTATTCCTTTTTTGATTATAAGACAAAGTATG
>JAHHSZ010000073.1 GCA_020024915.1 Fusobacterium sp.
CGGCTGTTAACCGCAGTGTCAATGGTTCGAGTCCATTAGGAAGCGCCATTTTTTTTATTTTTTGTAAAAAACTGATGAAAAGAGGGTAGTTATGAAAAAAACAAATGCTATGCGGGAATTAGATAAAAGTAAGATAGCCTACAACTATAGAGAGTATGAAGTGGATGAAAATGATTTGAGTGCTATTGCAGTTTCACTTAAAACAGGACAAGATATAACTAAGATATTTAAAACATTGGTTTTGTTGACAGAGAAGAAAGAGATGATAGTAGCCTGTATAGCAGGTGCAGATAATATAGATTTGAAAAAATTAGCTAAGTTAGCAGAAGTTAAGAAAGTGGAGATGCTGGAATTAAAAGAGCTATTTAATATGACTGGATACATAAGAGGAGGATGTTCTCCTATAGGGATAAAGAAAAGACATAGAAGCTTTATAGATAGTAGTGTTCTTACAAAAGATATAATAATGATAAGTGCAGGAATAAGAGGATTACAGATTCTAATTGATCCTCAAGATCTGATTAAACATTTGAATATGACAGTTGGAGATATAATAGTACAATAGTTTATTAAAATTTCTAAAAAAATTTAAAAAATAGTAATTAATTGATTTGATCTTGAGTATAATTAGATTATTTTAAAATAAATTTAGTTATACTCTTTTTTTATAAAGAAAATATGATACAATATTAATATCTTAGTATAAATTTGAAAAACCTTATAAAAGATAAGTAAAAATTATTAGGGAGGTTATGGTGAAAAATTTGAAGATTGTGGCAAAAGTAGGGGTAGTGATATTATTAAGTATGTTGTTACTCTCTTGTGGAAAAGAGGGGAAAATTGAAAAAAAAGAGATAAAAACAACAATGAGCATGGATATTGATAGTTTAAATCCATATAAGATGGTTTCTAGTGGAACTGAAGAGATAATGTCAAATGTATTTGAAGGTTTATTAATGCCCAACACAAAAGGGGAATTAATTCCAGCAATAGCAGAAGAATACAGTGTTTCAGAAGATGGACTATACTATACATTTAAGGTAAGAGATGGAATAAAATTCCACAATGGAAACCCATTAGATGTTAAAGATGTAGAGTTTTCTTTAAAAAGAATGTCTGGTAAAGATGGATTTCCACCTTCAAGTGCATCATTTCAAGAGATAGAGGATATAAAAATATTAGATGGAAATAGAGTGCAGATAAAATTAAAAGAGGCAGATTCAGCTTTTATCTACTCATTGACAGAGGGAATTGTCCCAGACGAAAATGCAGAGCAATTAGATAAAAATCCAATAGGGACAGGTCCATTTAGAATTGCTCAATATGATAGAGAGCAACAGTTAGTTTTAGATAAATTTGATGATTATTGGGGAGAAAAAGCAAAAGTAGATAGAGTTACAATATTTGTTGTACCGAACAGTGAAACAGCATTTCTAAAACTTCTTTCTGGGGAGATAAATATGCTTTCAAGAGTTGATTCTAAAAGAATAAATGAGTTAAAAAGTTTTAATAATATTTCAGCTCCACAAAATACAGTACAGATTTTTGCCTTAAACAATGATGTTAAACCTTTTGATGATGAAAGAGTTAGAAAAGCTATAAATTTGGCAATAAATAAAGATGAAATTATAGCAGGAGTTATGGGTGGAGATGGAATTAAGCTAGAGACTAATATGAGCCCTGTAATGAGCAAATTCTGTATAGATAATGTTGGAGAGAAACAGGATATAGAAGAGGCTAAAAAGTTGTTAGCTGAGAGTGGAAATTCTAACTTAACTTTTACTATAAAAGTCCCTAGTAACTATCAGATGCATGTAGATACAGCTCAGATCATAGCTGAACAATTAAAAAATATAGGAGTAATTGCAAAAATAGAGACAATTGAGTGGACAACTTGGCTATCTGATGTTTATTCAGGAAGAAAGTACGAAGGAACAATAGTTGGTCTTTCAGGAAAATTGGATCCATACTCAATATTGAGAAGATATACTAGTAATTATAAGAATAATTTCTTTAATTTTAAAGATGCTGAATATGATCAATTGATACAAAATGCTAAGGATTCAACTGCAGATGAGATAATTGTGGCAAACTATAAAAAAGCTCAAGAAATATTGAGAAATAAGCAAGTAGCTATATATATAATGGATCCTAAACTTGTAACAACATTGGATAAAAAAATAAGTGGTTTTGAGTATTATCCATTACCATATATTAATTTTTCAAAAATGAATATAGAAAAATAAGTTGGAGAAGAAAATGTATTACATAAAAAAAATATTGAAAATGATATTTTCCATATACTTGATAGGGACAATATCTTTTCTCTTATTGGAGTTAATTCCTGGAGATCCTGCATTAGCAATATTGGGAGTTGAGAGTTCAGCTGAGGATATTGCTATCTTGAGAGAGAACTTAGGATTAAATAAAAGTTTAGGCTTGAGATATTTAGAGTGGGGAAAGGGTATATTAATAGGTAACTTTGGAAATTCCTTTAAGTATGGAGAATCTGTGTCACAATTGATACTGGAGAGATTGCCTCTAACTATAGAGATTGCTATTGTAACTGTTATAATAGTTTTGCTGGTTTCCATTCCACTCTCATTTTTTGTACATAAGATAAGAAGTGTAAAAATAAAAAAGATAATAGATTTTTTAATAGGACTCTGTATATCTATTCCTTCATTTTGGCTAGGTATATTGGTAATGTTTCTATTTAGTGTTATTTTGAGATGGTTTTCAGTGGGGTACAATAAAAGTTTTTCATCTCTTTTATTGCCCTGTTTAGTAATAGCTATTCCAAATATTGGGGTTTTTACAAGTTATATTAAAAATAATTTGGAAGTTGAGTTGAGAGAGGAATACATAAAATATCTTTTTGTAAATGGAGTAAAAAAATTCTGGTTAAATTGTTATATTTTAAAAAATTCAATAATACCTGTGATTCCTTTGATAGGGATAATGTTAATAGATTTGATAATGGGGATTGTAATTATTGAGCAGATATTCTCTATTCCAGGGATAGGAAGGTTAATGATAACAGCAATAATAAATAGAGATCTACCACTTGTTCAAGGATTGATATTTTATACATCAGTGGTTTTAGTAGTGATCAATTTTATTATAGATATTCTATATTCTATAATAGATCCAAGAATAAGGAGTGAAAGATAATGAAAAAAGGAAAGTATTTAATACTATTAACTATTTTTATCTTAAGTTGTATTATTTTTTATCAAGATCCTTATGCTATGAGTGAGAAAAAAATATTGTTAGGACCTAGTTTAGAAAATATATTAGGCTGTGACAATTTTGGGAGAGATATATTTAGTAGACTTGTATTGGGAAGTTTTAACACTCTCATAATCTCTTTTATCTCATCAACTTTAGCAATAACTTTTGGAATATTGATAGGTAGTATAGCAGGTTATTATGGAAAATTTTTAGATGGGGTAATTATGACTTTGGTAGAGGTTATAATTTCTATTCCAGGGATTTTAATAGCTCTGGGAATAATAATAATCTTAGGAACAGGATTTCACTCACTGGTAGTTGCAATTTTTGTAATATATATACCAAGATGTGTAAATGTAGTAAGAGGTCTAGTAAAAAAAGAGAAAAACATGGAGTATGTAATAGCAGCTAAAACTTATGGTATTAAAGATATGAAAATAATCTATATACATATTTTACCAAATATTTTAAAACCAATTTTAGTGGCTTTTACAACAGGATTTGCAGGAGCGATACTCACAGAGGCAGGGCTGGGTTATTTAGGACTGGGGATTCAACCTCCATATCCCACTTTAGGAAATATCCTGAATCAATCACAATCATATTTTTTATCAGCTCCTTGGTTTACAGTAGCACCGGGAATAGCAATAATTTTTACTGTATATCAGATAAAAAAATTGGAGAAAAGAGGCAGAAAATATTGAAATTAATTGATATTAAAAATTTAAATTTAGAAATTGATGGTAAATGTTTGTTAAAAAATATAGATTTTCAAATAAATTCAGGAGAGATTGTGGCTCTAGCTGGAGAGTCTGGAAGTGGAAAAACTTTGACAACGAAATTTATTTTAGGGATTTTACCAGAGAGAAGTAAGATAAATTATAGAGTATTTGAAAAAAATTGTGATATTGGAGCAGTTTTTCAAAATGCTTTTACCTCACTAAATCCTACAGTGAGAATAGGGCATCAATTGAAAAAAATATATGAAGGTCATTTTGGCAATTCTAACAATTGGCAAAAGGAAGTAGTGGGATTATTAGAGAAACTTGGGATAAAAGAGGCTGAAAAAATATTAAAAAAATACTCTCATGAAACAAGTGGGGGAGAGAGGCAAAGAGTGGTAATAGCTGGAGCTCTCATAAGATCACCTCAACTTTTGATAGCAGATGAGGTCACTACAGCCTTAGATCTAAAGACTAAAAGAGAGGTAATAGAGTTATTTAAAGAGATTCACAAAGGAACTGGAGTATCCATACTATTCATATCTCACGATTTAGAATCAATAAAAGATTTTGCTCAAAGGGTTTGTGTTATGTATAGAGGTGAGATTGTGGAAGAGAATGGTTGTGAAGCTATTTTTAAAGAGCAGAAACATCCATATGTAAAAAGGTTAATAGATCTGTCTAAGAGTCTTTGGGTAAGAGGTGAAAAATGATACTAAAAGTGGAAAATCTATCAAAAGTTTATGAAAAAAGAGACTATTTTTCTAAAGAGAAAAAGATTATTTTGAAAAGTATATCTTTTGATGTTAAAAAAGGAGAGATATTTTCAATCATAGGTCAATCTGGAGTTGGAAAATCTACCATTGGAAAGATAATCTTAGGAATAGAGAAAGAGAGCAGTGGAAATATAAAATTTTTATCTAAAGAGCTTTCTAAGAGGGAGAAAAAGGATATTCAAATGGTATTTCAAGATCCCTATAGCTCTTTAAATCCAGCTATGAAGATAAAAGATATACTAGCTGAACCATTGAAAGCAAATGTGATTATAGAGAGAAAAGAGATAGAAAGATTGGTAAAAAATACTCTATATGAGGTTGGATTGAGTGAAGAGTATGAGAATAAATATCCCAATGAATTGAGTGGAGGACAGCGTCAGAGAATTGTTATAGGGTGTGCAATAATATTGAAACCTAAATTAATAGTGTGTGATGAACCAGTAGCTTCTTTGGATTTGGCAGTTCAAAAACAGATTTTAGATCTAATAAAGAAGATAAATAGAGAGAATGGAATAACATTTATATTTATCTCTCATGATTTGGGAGTGGTTTATAATATTTCAGATAGAGTTATGGTACTTTACAAGGGAGAGATACAGGAGATAACAGAGGTAGAAGAGTTTTTCTCTAAGCCTAAAAGTGAATATGGTAGATATCTTTTGGAAGGAATACGTTGAGCTATCAATAAAAAGAAGTTGATTTACAGGAGTACTGATAGATCAACTTCTTTGTTTTTTATTTTAGATTTTTATAAAGGGATAGTGCAAATATTGTTTTCATATCTTGAGAAATATTTTCAACCTCTTCTAAAGAGAACCACTCTCCAACCAAAGCCTCACCTTCATCTAAATTTAAAGCTTCTGGAAGTATTGAGTCATCTTTTAATTGTATAATATAGATATATAGTTTCTCTTGAGTATATCCAGGAGAGACAGTTAAAGGCTTTTTAGGGTTATAAAGAATATTGTAGCTCTTTGGAAGGTATCCAGTCTCCTCTTCGATCTCTCTGTAGAGAGTATTTATCTCATTCTCACCATTTTCAATTAAACCAGCAGGTATTTCATACATCTCTCCAGCTATTCCCGGTCTATACTGTTTTACAAGAAGAGTTTTATCTCCACTTGCATTTAAAATGAGTGCTGCAATTGCATTTTGTTTAATTAAATACTCCAATGTTGTACCAGTAGTTGGATGTTTTTCAATAGCAATTTTTAAAAATTTTAAATCTTCAGTATTCATAGTTAATCTCCTTTACTCAATTTCTTTCTTTCTTCTATTATTGCATCATAGATCTGTTTTTTTCTTTTCAAATATTTTAATCTTTCTTTATCTTTATGATTCTTAATCATATCCATTATAGGAAACAAAACTCCTGCTACAATTCCAGCAGAAAACCCATTATTATATAGATTTAATCCTCCATGTACAGCCCCTATACTTTGAACTACAGCTAGATGTAACCAACCAGCAATAATTCCCCAAATAACACCATACACGCCAGCTACAGGAGCTAAAGATGTTCCAAATAGAGCGGAGAGAGCAATTGTAAATCCATTAGTAGAACTTCCCCACCCAGCTAGGTAAACACCTAAAAGAATTGGAATTGTATTTTTAAAGTGTTTTCCATAGGCTGAAAATCCAACTACAGTTAGAATACCAGCAAGCAATGGTCCATTTAGTGTCTCTTTTAAAAGGAGTACAAATGTAGTAGCAACAAATCCCATTATTCCCATATTGATAAATGTTAAACCATAACCATATTTTTTAACAAAATCTGACTTCAATCCACTATCTTTTAGGAGTGTTGTGTATCCCTTAAAAGAGCTTTCATTTATAAAAAATCCAATTATGATCAAAGTTAAAAATATTGAACTACAGATTATTTTTAAAGCTAAATCATATTCAGTTGAAATAATTCTTTGTGGTGTAATTGTAAAATTAAAAAGTTTTAGGATAGAAGTTATAACTGCTCCAAGAATGCCACCAGTGAAGCCAAGGTTATAAAGATTCAATCCTTCATGGAACCCAGCCATTTTTTTAGAGAGAGGAGTTACAATAAAACCAATAATAATCCCGAGAGCGATAGCATTGATATATGAAGTATCAGTAGTGTTAACTCTAAATGCTACTTCACTCACAAATGGAGCTAAAGCACTTGTGAAAGAGATTGTAATAAAGATATCTCTAAATTCAATATGTTCATAGATGCTATAAAGAATACCACCAAGATAAAATGGCAAAATATTTAAAACATTTTTTCCAAAGAAAGAAAAACCAAAGACTGTAAAAAAAGATGCTATTAAAAGACCACTAATTTCAACTTTAAATAGTCTGGATAAAGAAAAATTAAATAGAAAAATTAAGAACGCATTAAGGAATGCGGCTCCTATCCCACCAATGACTAAAAAATCTGTAATTAGAATTGCAGGAGAAGCTATTATCCTTAGGATACCAGAGATAACATTTTCTCTTTCATAAAAAACATATGTAGAAAAACCTAAAATAATAAGACCAATAAGTAATATAGATACAAATTCAATTTTTTTTAATCGATTTTTGTTAAAATTATCCATAAAACCTCCTAGTTATTTAATTTCTTAATTAAATATTAGTATTTTTTATATTAAAAGTCAAATGGGAATTTATATATACTATTTAAATTTCAGAAAAAATATTATAAAATATAGATATGGAAGATTTAAAAAAATATTATATTTATGTATTGAGATGTAAAGATTCTTCTCTATATACAGGAATAACTACTGATATAAAAAGAAGATACAGAGAACATATGGAAAAAAGAGGGGCTAAATATACAAAAAGTAGAGGAGTAGAGAGGGTAGAATTATATTTTATTTGTTATGGAAGAGGAGATGCTAGCAGAGTTGAATACTTTTTTAAACATTTAAAGAAAGAAAAGAAAGAGGAATTAATCCTTGATTTTCTTAAGTTAGAAGAGTATATTGAAAAAAAATTAAAAATAAAAATAAAAAAATGTTGACACAAAATAAAAAATATGATAGTATAGTACATGTTCTGAAACGCAAAAGCGTTCTACATAAATGCCTGGATGGCGGAACAGGTAGACGCACAGGACTTAAAATCCTGTGGTATT
>JAHHSZ010000074.1 GCA_020024915.1 Fusobacterium sp.
TTTATTTATGATATTTTCCATTATTTATTATACTAAACCATCTATATATCTGCTCAGTAAGTATCAATCTCATCAATTGATGAGGAAATGTCATCTTTGAAAAGCTAAGTCTCATTTGACTACTCTCTCTCACTCTTTGTGACACTCCATAAGAACCCCCTATTATGAAATTTATTGTACTATCTCCTTTTATAGTTATCCTCTCTATCTCCTTTGCCATCTCTTCAGATGAATAGTTCTTACCTTGAATATCAAGCAATATATTGTAGCCACCTAATTTTTCTAAGCTCCTTAATATATCTTCAGATTCCTTCTCTATTGACATATTTCTGTTGCTATCATTTCCATCTTCTTTCAATTCTACTATCTTCATTTTAGCAAAAGATTGCATTCTTTTCAAGAACTCATTTATTCCCTCAATTATATATTTATCCTTTACCTTACCTATACAAACAATATTAATATTCAAATTTACTCTCCTTATTTCCTTTTAAAAAGCTTTTCTAAATCATCTCTTGTTATCTTTACAATTATTGGTCTTCCATGAGGACAAGTGTATTCTCCTATCTTATGTAACTCTCTTATTATTTTCTCCATCTCTTGGATCTCCAATTTCTCATTAGCTTTAATAGCACCTCTACAAGACATTGAGATTAAAATACTCTCTCTTATATCTAAATTTTTATTCTCCTTTATATTTCTTAAAATATTTCTAAATATATTTTCAATACTATCTCTCAAATCAATTATCGGTATTGCTCTTATTAAAATCTCATTGTCTGAAAATCTATCTATTTCAAATCCTGCTTTTAAAAAACTCTCACTATTTTCAAAGATTATCTCCTTCTCTCTTGGATCAACTAAAACTCTTACTGGGACAAGTAGTTGTTGCATACTAACCTCTGTTCCATAATATTGTTTTTTTAATTTTTCATAGAGGATTCTCTCATGTACAATGTGTTGATCGTAGATCTCAAAAACTCCATCTCTTTCTACTAAAATAAAGGTATCAAAAACCTGCCCCATAACTTTAAAGTTTATCTCTCTCTTCTCTAGTTTTTTCTCATCTTTTTCAATTTTAGGCAGTTTTTCCTCAGTTTTCTCAATTTTTTCATATTTAACAGGAACTTCTTTTACACTTTCCACTATTTGTTCAGGCTCTTCTTTTTCCTTTATTGGATAGCTAATCTTCTCTTTTTCTACCACTATTTTCTCTTCTACTGGTATCTCAAGAATTTTTTGTGGCTCTGTTTTCATTGGAGTAAATCTCTCAAACTCTGAAAAATCAAGATATTTTTTCTCTTCTTTTTCAATTCTCTCCTCTAAAGTAGGGGATACAAATTCATCATCTCTTTCAAAACTTTTCTCAATCTCATTTAAAACATATCTGTATATTCTATCCTCATCATCAAATTTTATCACTTTTTTTGAAGGATGTACATTCACGTCTACGTTTTTAGGATCTACCTCTAGAAATATTATTGCAAAAGGATATTTTCCCTTCATCAATTTTGTATAGTATCCGTCTACTACTGCTGTTTCTATTATCTTAGACTTCACCATTCTATTATTGACAAATGTAAATATAGAATCTTTACTACTCCTGTACAAAGCTCCATTTCCCAAGTATCCCAACGGAAATTTTTTTACATTTTTCAAAACATTTCTTCCAAATATCTCAACAATAGTATTATCTATCCCATTTCCAGAGGTCTTTATACTCTCCTTCCCATCAATTATCAAGGATATAGCCACTTCTGGATTAGATAGTGCCTCTTGGATTATGATATCCTTGATATTTAGATATTCAGTTGTTGGTTTTCTTAAAAATTTTAATCTAGCTGGAGTATTGAAAAAAAGCTCTCTTATCTCAATAGTTGTCCCTCTATTTCTTTGTATATTCTTTAGGCTCGTTACCTTTCCACCCAAAACTGTTATCTGACTTCCCATCTCATCAACCTCTGTTTTAGAAGATAGTGTCAATTTTGATACAGCACTAATTGAGGAAAGTGCTTCCCCTCTAAATCCATAGGTATAGAGGTTGTAAAGATCTTCTTTCTCCTTTATCTTACTTGTTGCATGTCTCTCTATTGAAAGCAGAAGATCCTCTTGTAACATTCCTATACCATCATCAGCGATTATAACATCTCTACCACCATTTTTTATCTCTATCTTTATACTCTTACTCTCTGCATCTAAAGAATTTTCTAATAGTTCTTTTATCATACTAGCTGGATTTTCCACTACTTCTCCAGCTGCTATTATATTTGATACAGACTCATCTAATATCTTTATTTTTCCCAAAATTTCACCTCCAATAAAATATAAATGTTCAATTTAATTATCTTATAATTTATAAATAATTTCAAGGTTTTTTTAGAAAATAGATTGCCATTTTTTTGTTATTTTGAGATAATTATATGAGAAGTATATTGTCGAGGTGTATTATGAAAAGAATTTTTACTCTATTTATTTTTTTTAACTTGTTTATAAACAGTTTTTCACAATCTAATGATGGTTATACCCTTTTTCTCAATGGAAAAGAGGCTTATTACAATAAAAACTTTAATGAGGCAAAACTCAATTTTGAAGCACTTTTAAAAAGCTTTTCTAAATCTGATATATTTAATAACAACTATCCATATTTCTACATTGGTATGACCTACTATCAATTGAAAAATTATGAAAAATCTGCATATTTTTTAGAAAAAGTAGTCTCTACTCCTGAGATATTTATCAGTGAGAACTTTAAGATAGAGAATATTCACTTTTTGGCAGAGAGAAACTTTACTCTTGGAGAGTCACTATTCAAAATTGGAAATATTGAAAAGGGAACTTTATATCTAAAAATGATTGATTCAGATATATATTACCCATTTGTAGCTTACTATGAGAAAGAGGCTCTAACTATTCTAAGTAAAATATCTATTAAAGCTAAATATAAATTACAATTAAAATTTAACTATGATTTTTCAGTTATGGATAATTTTACAATTGATGAACTTTTAAAAATAGGAAATTACTTTCACTCTAAAAAAGAGTATGAATATGAAGAGAGACTCTACACCTTAATTTTAGAGAAAAATACTCTAACAGAAAAAGATAGAGAAAGAGTTATGAGTTCATACCTCAAACTTCTATTAGACTCTGATTCTCAAGAGAAACTTCTAGCTATCTCTAGTGAGAACAATTCTCAATTAAAGGATCTCTATAATTTCTATAGAGGGCTTACTTACTATAAAAACCGTGATTTCTCAAGAGCACTCTATCTCTTCTCAAATATAAAGAGTGGTGAGTACTTTTCAAAGGCAAATTTCTATATAGCTAGTATCTACTTCTCTTTAGGAGATTATTCTGAAGCTCTCAACGCTTTGAAAAAAATTCAAAATAAAAATATAATCACTGACTCTATGGCAGCTATTTCATATTTTGCTTTGAAAGATACAAAAAATCTTAATCGTGCTGTTGAGGCTATCAGTAAAAAGTATCCAAACTCCTATGTTGGACTATATTTCAATAGTTTAAATGAAAATTATTCTGAAATTTCTTTGAACTCGTTAGCCAATCTTTTTAATTTTTCTACTAATATAATTAATAATTTTGAAACTCTCCCTGACAATTTTTTACAGGTTGGAGATATCGTAGAAGTGGAGCAGATTTCAAAAATATCAAAATTAAAAGATAGAGCTATCTTGAGAATTGCAGTAGAAAAAAGTAGTTTTATGGATAATCACACTGCCAAATCAGCTCTTGCTATCACAACCATATTAGAAAATGGTGAGTTTTATGAATTGGCTTTTAGAAACTCGAAAAAACATTTAGGAGAATTTTCTAAATATAGAGGACTTATTAAATACAACTTTCCTCTTTATTATAGCAATATAATTGACAAGTATTCTAAAAAATACCAAGTTCCTCAAGAGCTTGTTTATACTATTATACATGAGATTACTGGCTTTAATCCCTATCATATCTCTGATGGATCTAAAATTGGTATTATGAATATACCTTATGAAGAAAACCCATCTATATTCTTTGATTATTTCAATGTGGATAGAAATATAGAAGAGGGAGTTAAGATTTTAAAAACATACCTAGATAAATATGAGGGTAATAGTATCAAAACTCTAATTGCCTATATCTATGGAGATGAGTATTTAAAAAGAATCTATTTTGATTATACTAATGATATTAACCTTGCCTCTATTATAGAGCCAGAGGAGAGATTTTTCCTTCAAAATCTTTTCATTACCTATATTTTTTATACAAGATTATATAATTTTTAATAAAGGAGACCAACTATGAGAAATACTAGATGGATATATAGAGATATGGAATCAAAATCCAACTCTAAACTCAATATAGATAAAGATATTCTTAATTTATTAAACAACAGAAATATAACTAAAGATGAAGACATATACAATTTTATAAATCCATCTTTAGATAATATAGAATCTCCATCTCTTCTAAAAGATGTGGATAAAGCTGTAGAAAAAATCATACAAGCTAAGGATAGTGGTGAAGAGATCTGGATATATGGAGATTATGATGTAGATGGAATCACCTCTACTTCCCTTTGTTACCTTGCTCTAAGTGAACTAGATTTCATACCTAAATACTACATACCATTGAGAGATGAAGGGTATGGATTGAATAAAGATGCTATTAGATATATAGCTTCTCAAGGGGGTAAAATAATAATTACTGTTGACTGTGGAATCTCTTCACACTCAGAGATAGAACTAGCTAACTCTCTAGGAATTGATGTGATTATAACTGATCACCACGAGATCAACAACGGAAATCCTCCAGCTTTTGCTGTTATAAATCCTAAAAGAACTGATAATGAATTTTCTTTTAAATCTCTAGCTGGAGTTGGTACTGCCTTTATGCTAATGCTTGCTCTTTTTGAAAAACTAGGAAAGAGAGAGGAGATCTTTAAATATCTAGATATTGTAGCTATTGGTACAGTAGCTGATATAGTTCCTCTGATGGAAGAGAATAGAGTATTTACAAAATTTGGTATGGAGAAACTCAAGAGAAGTCACTCATTAGGTATTAGTATGCTGATTAAGAAAATTTTTGAAGATTACAAAACTAGAAAATTTACAACCTATGATATTGGCTTTATAATTGCCCCTATATTCAATGCTGCTGGTAGATTAGAAGATGCAAAAAAAGCTGTGGAACTATTCATTGAAAAAGATCATAGAGTATGTAGCAAAATAATTGATGAGTTACTTACTAAAAATAGTGAGAGAAAAGAGATTCAAGAGCTAATTTTAGAAAAAGCTACACACAAGATAGAGAGCAAAAAACTCTTTGAAAATAGTGTGCTAGTAGTTGCAGAGGATGGCTTTCATCATGGAGTTATAGGTATAGTTGCCTCAAAAATTTTAGATAGATACTATAAACCTACCATCATTATGGAAATAAAAAAAGATGAGGGGATAGCTACTGCCTCTTGTAGAAGTATTGAAGGATTTAATATTATAGAAGCTCTCAACTCAATGAAGGAGCTCTTTGTAAAATATGGTGGACATGCTGGAGCTGCTGGTTTTTCCATTGAGATTGATAAGATCGAGGAGTTCTCTAAAAGAATAAATGAGTATGCTAAAAATACAATCTCTGAAATATCATTTATCAAACCTGTTAAGATAGATATATCTATCCCAACCTATAAAATATCCTATGACTTTTTGGAGAAGATCTCTACTCTTGAGCCATTTGGTTTTGGAAATCCATCACCACTATTTGTATTAAGAGATTGTGAAATATCTAGTATAAGAGCTATTGGAAAAGAGAAAAATCATATTATGCTAAATGTAAAAAAGGATAATATGGAGATTAAAAACTGTGTCTGGTTTAATAGTGAGGATATATTTAATGAAATTGTTACTCTTACAAAGGTCGATATAGCCTTTAAATTAAAACTTGAAATATATAAAGATAGATATCAATATAAGATGTTTATTGAAGATATACAACTTCCTCAAATCAAAGAGAATTACAATGAAAAATACTACAATCTATATAATAGTGTATTCCCAATGGAAACTGTTATCTATACTAGAAAAAAACTTGATAACAACGATTTGAAACTTGTATATCAAGATAATGAAGTGGATTTAACTCACAATAGAAATTATCTAACTACATTGGATAATCAGACTTCCTATCTCCTTTTGGAGCTAAGAAAAAACTATAACTATAAATTTAAGGTTACAATTAAAGATATTATATTAAAAGAAGAAAACTACAATATACACTTGGTTATTGATAGAGATTACGAATTTAATTCATACTCAATAAAACAAAATGAGTTATTTAGAGATATTAAAAATTTTCTAATAGGTGAATTCAATTATAATAGTATACAGAAAAAGACTCTAGCCTCTATATTTAAAGAGAAAAAAAATAGTGTGTTAATAGCTTCTAAAGGAAGAGGTATCAATACTATACTTGAAACAATCTCCCTTTACTATAAAAGTTTAGAGGAAAGGGTGCTATATATCACTGATTCAACTCCTAATAAGAGATTAATTAACACTCTAGAGATATCTGAGGAGTTCATAGAGGGATATAGCTTCTATATAGTTGATAAAGAGATTGATTATTCTCTTTTAGACAATAAAAGAGCCTTAATCATATCAAATAAAAAATTGGAGCTATCTAATTTTAATGACATTGTTGATGAGTATGATATTCCTAACAGTATTGAGATTATAGATAATTTTTCACTAGAGCAAGAAGGTGTATTTAGTAACATACTTCCAATAAGAGAAAGAAAATTACTCCTAGATAGAATAAAAAAAGGAGAAAAGGTTAAGTGTACTAAAGATATACTAACCTATATTTAAAAAAATATTTGACATATAAGTATAAAAGTGATATCATAATTGTAAGCATTACAAATTTAGAAAAAAATTAGTAATTTGAGGAGGTTAACTATGGAATTAAAAGGAAGTAAAACTGAAAAAAACTTAATGAGTGCATTTGCTGGAGAGTCGGAGGCGAGAAATAAATATACTTATTATGCTTCTAAAGCTAAAAAAGATGGATATGAGCAAATATCTAAGATATTTGAAGAGACTGCAAACAATGAGAAAGAGCATGCTAAATTATGGTTTAAACTACTAAAAGGTGGAGAAGTCCCTTCAACAATAGATAATCTTTTAGATGCCTCAAATGGTGAGAATTATGAGTGGACAGATATGTATGCAACTTTTGCTAAAGAGGCTAGAGAAGAGGGATTCCATGATATAGCTAGAGCTTTTGAAGGTGTTGCAAAAATAGAAAAAAGACATGAAGCTAGATACAGAAAACTATTAGAAAATATAAAAGAGAATATGGTATTTGAAAGAGATGAAGAGGTAGCTTGGGAGTGTATGAACTGTGGACATATTCACTATGGTAAAAAAGCCCCAAACCTATGCCCAGTATGTAAACACCCTGGAGCATACTTCATGATTGAACCTAAAAACTTCTAATTAGATTGTTATAAACCTGTGAACATATGTTTGCAGGTTTTTTTATATGAAAAAGTGGAGAATCATATCTCCACAAATCACACATTACTTATTACTTTCTTTCCATCAAATACATAGCCT
>JAHHSZ010000075.1 GCA_020024915.1 Fusobacterium sp.
AGGACTAGGAATGTTATTTGGAGTAATGACAACAGCAGCACTTGCAGCAGAGTATGAACTTAAAATGGGAATGGTAGCTGGAACATCATCAAATGAGTATAAAGCAGCAGAGTATTTTGCAAAACAATTAAAAGAAAAATCAAATGGACAGATTGAAGTTTCTATTTTCCCAAATGGACAACTTGGAGACGATAGAAGTATGATAGAGCAACTATCAGGAGGAGCATTAGACTTTACATTTGCAGAATTAGGAAGATTCTCTATATTTTTCCCAGAAGCAGAAGTATATACTTTACCATATATGATGAAAGATTTTAACCATATGCAAAAAGCAACTTGGGAAACTGAGTTTGGTAAAAACTTAATTGGAAAAATTAATGATGAGTTAGGAATTACAATATTAGCACAAGGATATAATGGAACAAGAGAAACTACTTCAAACAAAGCAATCAAATCTATTAAAGATATGAAAGGTTTAAAATTAAGAGTTCCAACTGCACCAGCAAACTTAAACTATGCTAAATATTCAGGAGCATCTCCTACACCAATGGCATTCTCAGAAGTTTACTTAGCTCTACAAACTAACTCAGTAGATGGACAAGAGAATCCATTATCAGCTATAAGAGCACAAAAATTCTATGAAGTACAACCATACTTGGCAATGACTAACCATATAATCAATGACCAATTATACATTGTAAGTAACTCTACTATGGAAATGCTACCAGAAGATTTACAACAAGTAGTAAAAGCAGCAGCTGAAGATGCAGCAAACTATCATACAAAATTATTCGTAGATGAAGAAGCAAACTTAAAAGATTTCTTTAAATCTAATGGAGTAACAATAACTGAACCAAATACAGATGAGTTTAAAACAGCTATGCAACCAGTATATGAAGAGTATACTAAGAAAAATGGAAAAGTTGGAGAAGAGGGAATTAAAGAGATTAACGCAGTAAGATAGTATCAAAATATAGAGGGAGTTAATAATGAAAATAGTTGATAAATTAGAAGAGTGGATTGGAGGAACCCTATTTGTAGGAATGTTCTTGGTATTGGTGTTACAGATTATATCAAGACAGGTACTAGGAAAACCTCTTATGTGGAGTGAGGAGCTTTCAAGTTTAATATTTGTTTATGTAGGAATGTTAGGAATAAGTATGGGAATAAGAAAACAGACACACGTACTAATAGATTTCTTATTTACTAGATTTAGTCCAATGGTTCAAAAAATAGTTTTCACAATATCTCAATTGATTATATTGGTTTGTATTATCTTTATGGGATATTTGGGAAATATTTTGTATCAAAAGAAATGGATATTTGAGTTGGTATCATTAAAAATATCAAGTGGTTGGATGTATTTAGCACTACCTTTGATCTCAATACTTATGTTATTCCGTTTTTATCAGGCATATAAAGAGAACTATGAAAATGATAAAGTTCTTATAAAACCAGTATTTATACTTATAGCTCTAGCTGTAATAATAGGTTTAGTAATAGTAAATCCAAAGATATTTGCTGTATTGAGAGTATCTAAATACATCAAATTAGGTAGTATGGGTGGATTTGTAACAATAGCTGTATGGCTAGTAATGATATTTGCTGGACTTCCAGTAGGATGGTCATTAATGGCAGCAACACTTTTCTATTTCTCAACTGGAAGATGGAATGTAGTATATTTTGCATCAGCAAAATTAGTAGATAGTTTAAATAGTTTTAGCTTATTGAGTGTACCGTTCTTTGTACTTACAGGTATATTGATGAATGGTTCAGGAATTACTGAAAGAATATTCAACTTTGCAAAAGCATTATTGGGACACTATACTGGAGGAATGGGACATGTAAACGTAGCAGCATCTCTTATTTTCTCTGGAATGTCAGGATCAGCTATTGCAGATGCTGGTGGATTGGGACAATTGGAAATAAAGGCTATGAGAGATGAGGGTTATGATGATGATATCTGTGGAGGTATCACAGCAGCCTCTTGTATAATAGGTCCATTAGTACCACCTAGTATCAGTATGATAGTTTATGGTGTAATTGCTAACCAATCAATAGCAAAACTATTCTTAGCAGGATTTGTTCCTGGAGTATTAACAACAATAGCTTTAATGATAATGAACTATTTTATTTGTAAAAAAAGAGGATATAAGAAAGCTAAAAAAGCTACTTTTAAAGAGCAAGTTCACGCTTTTAAAAAGTCTTTCTGGGCTCTATTAACTCCATTTATAATAATAGGTGGAATCTTCTCAGGACTATTTACTCCAACAGAAGCAGCAGTTGTAGCAGCTCTATATTCAGTTGTTTTAGGAGCTTTTATATATAAAGAGTTAACTATTGAATCTTTCTTTAAACATTGTGTAGAAGCTATGGCAATAAGTGGAGTTACAGTATTAATGATAATTACTGTTACTTTCTTTGGAGATATGATAGCTAGAGAGCAGATTGCAATGAGAATAGCTGATCTATTTATGAAGTTTGCAAGTTCTAAATTAACAGTGTTAATAATGATAAATGCATTATTACTTTTCTTAGGAATGTTTATAGATGCTTTAGCATTACAATTCCTAGTATTACCTATGTTAATTCCTGTAGCTGCAAATGTTGGAATAGATTTAGTATTCTTTGGAGTAATGACAACTTTAAATATGATGATAGGAATTTTAACACCTCCAATGGGAATGGCACTGTTTGTAGTTGCCCAAGTTGGAAAAATGTCAGTAAGTACAGTAGCAAAAGGAGTATTGCCATTTTTAATACCAATATTTATAACATTAGTGGTTATAACTATTTTCCCAGGAATAATAACTTTCTTACCAAATTTAATAATGTAACAAAAGTAAGGAATACAAGAGTAAAAAATTGTGATAAAATAAAAAGAGTGAATTTTTAATTCACTCTTTTTATAAATATAACTGAGGAGGAATAATGAAAGTAATAGGTATTGATATAGGTGGAACTGCAGTAAAATTTGCTCTTTTGACAGAGATGGGAGAGATTTTAGAAACAGGAGAGTTTCCAACAGAAGCAGGTAAAGGAGTTGAAAATCTATTTAACAATATTTGTAAGGTGATAGATGGATATTTGTCAGAAGATGTATTGGGAATAGCAGTGTCTGGAACAGGACAGATAGATGGAACTATAGGAAAAGTAATAGGTGGAAATCCAATAATTCCAGGTTGGATAGGAACTAATCTAGTTGAGAGATTGGAAAGTAAGTATAAATTACCAGCTGTTTTAGAAAATGATGTAAATTGTGCAGCACTGGGAGAAAAGTGGCTAGGAGCAGGAAAAGATGATAAAGATTTTCTATGTTTAACAATTGGAACAGGAATTGGTGGTGGAATAGTTTTAAATGGTAATATTTTAAGGGGAGATACTTGTGTAGCTGGTGAGTTTGGACATATTCAAATTGAAAAAAATGGAGAGAAATGTCTTTGTGGAAAAAGAGGTTGTTATGAAAGATATGCTTCAACTACTGCCCTTGTAAGAATGGCAAAGGAAAGAACAGGAAAAGATTTGAATGGGAAAGAGATTTTTGATAGAGAAAAGACTAATGAAACTGTGTTTGTTGAGATTGTAAAAGATTGGGTAGATTATTTTACAGATGGACTTAGTACTCTAATCTATATCTTTAACCCATCACTTGTGATTATAGGGGGCGGGGTAACAAAACAAGGAGATTATTTTCTTGATAAGATTAACAAAAATCTTGAGGAAAAACTAGGTGTAAACTTTAGAAAGAATTTAACTATTAAGTTTGCAGAACTTGGAAATAATGCAGGAATTTTGGGAGCAGAGTATTTACTTCTAAAAAAAATAGGTAAAATAAATTAAAATTTTTAACATTGTTTATGGCATGGCATATACGAGGAGTACTAAAATGATATATGGAGAGATTAAAGATTTAAATAATTACAGAGGAATATCTAAAAACTTAGATAAAGCAATAGAGTATATCTTAAGTGGAGAATATAAAAACGGAACTTTTGGAAAAAATGTAATTGAGGGAGATAATCTTTATTTTAACTGTCCCAAAAATCCTATGACTAAAGAGTTGAAAGATGGATTTTTGGAAGGGCATAAAGACTATATTGATATTCATATTGTAATTGAAGGAGAGGAAAATTTAGGTTTTGTTCCTTTTGATGAAATAAGAATTATAAAAGAATACGATAAAGAGGGAGATTGTGAACTTTACGATGGAGAGATAAAAAATCTTTTCTATTTAAATCCTAAAAAGTTTGTAATATTTTTCCCACAAGAGCCTCATGCTACTCTTTTAAAAGTTGGAGAAGTGAGAGAGATAAAAAAAGTAATATTCAAGGTTTTGGTGTAAAATTTGTTTTTAAATTTTAAAGAGGTGATATTTTAATGGATAAATTTAAAAGTGTTAAGAGAAAACTTATAGTATCTTGTCAAGCACTTCCTGAAGAACCATTACACAGCTCATTTATAATGGGAAGAATGGCATATGCTGCATATGTAGGTGGAGCAGCTGGAATTAGAGCCAATACAGTTGTAGATATACAAGAGATAAAAAAGAATGTGGATCTTCCAATAATTGGAATAATAAAAGAGCAGTATGGAGATAATGAAGTATATATTACTCCAACAATGAAAGAGATAGATGCATTAGTAGCTGAAGGTGTAGATGTAATAGCTATAGATGGAACTAAGAGAGAGAGACCTGATGGAAGAACTTTAGATGATTTGATGAAAGAAGCCAAAAAGAAGTACCCTAACCAATTATTTATGGCTGATATTTCATCAGTTGAGGAGGCAGTAAATGCTGAAAAAATAGGTTTTGATATAGTGGGAACTACATTAGTAGGTTATACACACTATACTAAAGGGAATGATCCAGTGACAGAATTAGAGAAAGTTATAAAAGCTGTATCAATTCCAGTAATTGGCGAAGGAAATCTAGATACTCCAGCTAAGGCTAAAAAAGCATTAGATTTAGGAGCTTTTGCTGTTGTAGTTGGCGGAGCTATAACTAGACCACAACAGATAACTAAGAAGTTTGTAACTGAAATGGAAAAATAAAATATGATAAAAGGGGGAAAATTTTAATTAGTTAAAATTTTTCTCCTTTTATATTATTGTACTAAAATTATAAGTTAAAAGCCTAAAAAAGGATTTTATGAAATTTGAAAAATGGACATATAGGAAAAATCCTTTTAAAAATATACAAAAAAATGAAATAGCTAGTCAAAAAATATCCATAAAAAGATTAAAAAATATACTTATATTTTCTTGATAAATAGTGTAGTTTAGTATAGAATTTATATTAGGTAAGTTTATGCTAAATGGTTAATTATTGGGTATGGGTATAAAGGAGAACTGTATAAACTGAGCTAGAATTAAAAAATTTTTATAATAATTTGAGGTGAGTAATTTGAAAAAGACTAAAATTGTTTGTACAATTGGGCCTAAGACTGAATCAGTGGAAAGTTTAAAAACTCTTTTAAACACTGGAATGAATATGATGAGATTAAATTTCTCTCATGGAGATTACAAAGAGCATGGAAATAGAATAATAAACTTTAGACAAGCTCAAAAAGAAACAGGAATTAGAGCTGCATTATTATTAGATACAAAAGGACCTGAAATAAGAACTATAAAACTTGAGGGTGGAAAAGATGTTACAATAGTAGCAGGACAAGAGTTTACAATAACAACAGATAAGAGTGTTATTGGAGATAATACAAAGGTTGCAGTAACTTATGATGGTTTTGCAAAAGACTTAAAAGTTGGAAATACTATATTAATAGATGATGGATTACTAGCATTTACAGTTACTGAGATCAATGGAAATGAAGTAAAATGCATTGCTCAAAACGGTGGAGAGTTAGGAGAAAATAAAGGAGTTAACCTACCAAATGTAGCTGTTAATTTACCAGCATTGGCTGAAAAAGATATAAATGACCTTAAATTTGGTTGTGAGCAAGGAATAGATTATGTTGCAGCTTCTTTCATCAGAAAGGCTGACGATGTAAGAGCAGTAAGAAAAGTATTAGATGAGAATGGTGGAGAGAGAATACAAATTATCTCTAAAATAGAAAACCAAGAAGGATTGGATAATTTCGAAGAGATATTAGCACTATCTGATGGTATAATGGTAGCAAGAGGAGACTTAGGAGTAGAGATTCCAGTTGAAGAGGTTCCTTTAGCACAAAAAATGATGATAAAAAGATGTAACGAAGTTGGAAAAGTAGTTATTACAGCTACTCAAATGCTAGATTCTATGATAAAAAATCCTAGACCTACAAGAGCAGAGGTAAACGATGTTGCAAATGCAATTTTAGACGGTACTGACTGTGTAATGTTATCTGGAGAATCAGCAAAAGGAAAATATCCAGTAGAAGCAGTTACTGTAATGGCAAAAGTAGCAACTAAGATGGATCCATTAGTAAAAGTAGAAAGAAGTATAAATAAAGGTGACATAACAATAACTTCTGCAGTAGCAAGAGGAACTGCTGATGTAAGTGAAGAGCTAGGAGCTAAAGTTATAGTTGTTGGAACTCAATCAGGAAGGGCTGCAAGAGATATGAGAAGATACTTCCCAGCAGCAACAATACTTGCAATAACTAATGATGAAAAAACAGCTAACCAATTGGTAATTTTAAGAGGAGTAGTTCCTTACTATGACGATAAGGCAGAGACATTAGAATCATTCTTTGAATTAGCTGAAAAAGTTTCAGTAGAGTTAGGATTAGCACAATCAGGAGATGTAGTAGTTGCAACTTGTGGAGAAAAAGTTTTCCAAAGAGGAACAACTAACTCAGTAAAAGTAATAAAAGTAAAATAGTCAAAAAATACAAATTGTGATATAATTATTTTATAGTTTAAGATAATATAAAAACTTAGGAGGTTTTTTAAAATGACAAGAATAGTTGATGTAATAGCTAGAGAAATACTTGATTCAAGAGGGAACCCTACAGTAGAAGTAGATGTAGTGTTAGAGTGTGGAGCAAAAGGAAGAGCAGCAGTTCCATCTGGAGCTTCAACAGGAGCTTATGAAGCAGTTGAGTTAAGAGATGGAGACAAATCAAGATATTTAGGAAAAGGTGTTTTAACTGCAGTTAAAAACGTAAACACTGAAATAAGAGAAGCTATATTAGGAATGGACGCTATAGACCAAGTTGCAATAGACAGAACTATGATCGAATTAGATGGAACTCCAAACAAAGGAAGATTAGGAGCTAATGCTATACTAGGAGTATCTTTAGCAGTTGCAAAAGCAGCAGCAGAAGCATTAGGAATGCCTTTATATAAATACTTAGGAGGAGTAAACGCTAAAGAATTACCTCTACCTATGATGAATATTTTAAACGGAGGATCTCACGCTGACTCTGCAGTAGACGTACAAGAGTTTATGATCCAACCAGTTGGAGCAAAAACATTTGCTGAAGCTATGAGAATGGGTTGTGAAGTTTTCCACCACTTAGGAAAATTATTAAAGAAAATGGGAGATTCTACTAACGTAGGAAACGAAGG
>JAHHSZ010000076.1 GCA_020024915.1 Fusobacterium sp.
TCTTTTCTTTGTCTTGTATAAAGAGTTAACCATCTGATAGCTAAAGTTTGCTGTCTATCTGCTTTAACTTCTACTGGAACTTGGTAAGTAGCTCCTCCAATTCTTCTTGATCTAACTTCGATTTGTGGTTTGATGTTTTCTAAAGCTTGTTTAAATACATCGTACCCCTCTTGACCAGTTTTCTCTTTTATTAAATCCATAGCTGAATAGAATATTCCTTCTGCTATTGCTTTTTTACCATCTAACATTATTGAATTGATAACTTTAGTTACCACCTTATCAGAATATCTAGAATCAGGTAGTACATCTCTTTTTACTGCTGCTCTTCTTCTTGACATTTTTAACTGTTCACCTCCCTATAATTATGCTTTTTTAGCTCCATATTTAGATCTTGATTGTTTTCTCTTAGCAACTCCAGCTGTATCTAAAGCTCCTCTTATAACTTTATATCTAACCCCTGGTAAGTCTTTTGTTCTTCCTCCTCTTACAAGTACGATTGAGTGCTCTTGTAAGTTGTGTCCCTCTCCAGGAATGTAACAAGTAACTTCGATTCCATTAGTTAATTTTACTCTGGCAACCTTTCTTAAAGCTGAGTTAGGCTTCTTAGGTGTAGTAGTATAAACTCTTACACAAACTCCTCTTCTTTGTGGGTTTCCTTGTAATGCTGGTGATTTTTTCTTTTCAGATAGAGTATCTCTACCATTTTTTACTAATTGACTTAAAGTAGGCATTTTACCCTCCTTCCTAATTTTTTGTTTTATTTTAATATTATTATAACTTGAATATTATAATCATTTATTTTCAAAAAGTCAATAAAAATATAGCTACATTTTATAAATTTCTCTTATTATACCATATATTTTAAAAAATATAAAGTTTTTTATCTTTTTGAAAAAGAAAAGGGAAAAAATTACCTTAATGAACTCTGTGCAAATACCGGAGAGTGAAAGTAAGATTTTCCCAATCATCTAATTTTTTAATTTAACTATTTTTTACTATTTTACTAATAAAGATTTTCCATTCATCTCTTCTGGTTTAGCTAATCCAAGTATCTCTAACATAGTTGGAGCTATATCACATAGTTTTCCATCTTCTAATTTATAGTTTTTATATTTATCTGAAACTAGAATAAATGGTACATTGTTTGTTGTGTGAGCTGTAAATGGAATATGTGTTTCTGGATCTTCCATTAATTCTACATTTCCATGGTCAGCTGTAATTAATAGTGTTCCTCCAAGTTCTAAAACTTTTTTAGATACTTTTCCTACACATCTATCTATTTTCTTTACAGCGGCAACAGCAGCATCAAATACTCCTGTATGTCCTACCATATCTGGGTTAGCATAGTTAACTACTATTACATCATACTCTCCAGAATCTAGTGCTTCCATAAGTCCTTCTGTTACTCCACAAGCTGACATCTCAGGTTGTAGATCATAAGTTGCTACCTTTGGAGAAGCCACTAATTTTCTATCCTCACCTGCAAATTGCTCCTCTTTTCCACCGTTGAAGAAGAAAGTTACGTGAGCATATTTTTCAGTTTCAGCAGTTCTTAATTGTTTTAATCCAGCCTTTGATAAGATTTCACCAAAAGTATTAGTTATCTCCTTTTCTCCATATATTACTGGAGCATCTATTGTAGCATCATATTGACGCATACAGTAGTATTTTATATCCATATACTCTCTCTCGAATCCAGTAAAATCTCTATCATTCAATGCTCTTGTTATCTCTCTAGCTCTATCTGGTCTAAAGTTGAAGTTTATAAACACATCTCCTTTTTTAATCAATCCTTGAGGATCTACTACTGTTGGAACAACAAACTCATCAGTTTTTCCTTCAGCATATGACGTCTCTATAGCTTGTACAGCAGATTCAGCTTTATTTCCCTCTCCTGAAACTATTGCATCATAAGCAAGTTTTACTCTATCCCAGTTTTTATCTCTATCCATAGCATAATATCTTCCTGAAAGAGTAGCTATTTTACCCTCTCCAATCTCTGACATTTTTGCTTCTAACTCTTTTATAAATCCTTCTGCAGATTTTGGAGCAGTATCTCTTCCATCTAAAAATGCATGTACATATGCTTTCACTCCATATTTTTTAGCCATAGCTAAAAGTCCATATAGATGCTCTATGTGAGAGTGTACTCCACCATTTGATAGCAATCCACCAAAATGAACTGTTTTACCATTTTTTACTGCATATTCAAAAGCCTCTTTTAAAACAGGGTTATTGTATATTGTTCCCTCTCTTATATCTTTTGAAATCTCTACTAATGGTTGATATATTACTCTTCCTGATCCTATATTTAAGTGTCCAACTTCTGAGTTACCCATCTGCCCTTCAGGTAGTCCTACTGCCTCTCCAGAAGCTTGTAATTCTGAATGAGGATACTCCTTCATTAAATTATAGAAATTCTCAGGGTTAGCAGCAACTATAGCATTTTTTTGCTCTGGATGCTTATTTATACCCCAACCATCTAGTATCATTAACATTATTGGTTTTTTCATTATTTTTTACTCCTCCTACTTCCTGCTATTTAGCAGCTAAAACTATCTTAGCGAATGAAGCTGCCTCTAAAGAAGCTCCTCCTATTAATCCTCCATCAATATCAGCTTGAGCTAATAATTCTATTGCATTTTCAGGTTTCATTGATCCACCATATTGAATTACCATCTCATCTGCAATTGCACCAAACATAGATCTCAATACGTCTCTTATCTCTTTATGAGTCTCTTGTGCCATTTCTGGAGTGGCAGTTTTTCCTGTTCCTATTGCCCAAACTGGTTCATAAGCTACGATTATATTTTTAGCTTCTTCAGCAGTTATATCTTTTAATCCCTCTCTGATCTGAGTTTCGTTTACTTGTGCTGTTCTTCCAGCTTCTCTATCTTCTAATTTCTCTCCTATACACAGGATAGGTGTCATTCCTGCAGCAAGTACAGCTTTTACCTTTTCATTTATAAATTCATTTGATTCACAAAAATACTCTCTTCTTTCTGAATGCCCTAATATTACATATTTTACACCTATTGCTTTTAACATTAAAGGTGAAACCTCTCCAGTATAAGCTCCTGATGATTTTGGATATACGTTTTCTGCTGCTATCTCAACATTACTCCCTTCAACAGCTTTTACAGCATCTGATAAAGCTGTAAACGGAGCTCCAATTACTACTTTTACTCCCTCTACATCTTTTACTAATCCTTTTAATTCAGTAAGCATCTCTACTGCTTCTGCATTTGTTTTATTCATTTTCCAGTTTCCAGCGATTACATTGGTTCTCATAATTTTACCTCCATGTACAATTTATTATATTATTCTCACTCTAAATATTATCATAGTAATTGTCAATTTTCAAATATTACATTGATCACTTACTAACTCTTAATTGGGCAATCTTTTACGATTTTGCTCATCTATAATATCCATATAGTAATTTTCGGCATTTTTATAAAAATCCTTTAATAGGTCTCCAATAGAAAATTCCAACATTTCAACAAAAGTTTCATAGTCTTGAGCATCATAAGCTTTCTCAGCTTCCTGCATCTCCTGTTCAAAATCATTTATATAATCATCAAAATCGCTGTATACAAAGTCTAAATCTCCACTTGACTTCATAAGTAATAGCAAGTTATAAAACCATCTTAAAAATATTCCTCTCTCAATTATCTCTATCTCACTGATCTCTATTGCTACTTTTTTATCAGAATCCTCTTCGTCAAATACTTCAAAAAATAGATCTATCTGCTCTTTAGCTCTCATTATTGAGTCTAGTAGCATCTCTCCCTCCGTCTTTGTTATTACCTCTACCAATTTTAAATCCTTTAGATTTATAATTGTATTATCTCTTAATTTTTCTCCATTCACATAGAATTTATATGGAACTTTATTGTCTAATGTTAACTGTTTATTTATCTCACTAACCATTCTACCAAAACTTTTAAACCGTTTCTGTTTTAGCTCCATTTTTTTATTGTCTACATATAACTCCATTTTCACTCCTTACTTCATCTATGGTTTAAAAATTTTTGAAACTGCAAAAGAAAAAATATATATCTGTTTTGGAGTGCTTTTCTTAGTTAACTCTTTTATCATCTCTTTAATTGTACTTCCAGTAGTTACAATATCATCTATTATCAGTATAGTTTTCCCACCCAAATCTAATCCCTTATTTTGAAATGCTTTATATATATTTTCTTTTCTCTTTTCTTCATTTAAAAACTTATACATATGTTCAGTATTTTTCTCTCTATACACTTTTTCATATGAGATTTCACACTCTTTTAATAACTCTTCAATCTGATTAAACCCTCTCTCTCTTTCTCTTTCTTTACTTATTGGCACTGGTAAAACAACATCTACACCTTTGTCATTTATAAGAGAGTTCAATGGTTTTTTCATTAAAAGTGCTATCTCTTTTCCCAAACTTCTTCTATTTTTCAATTTAAAATCAGCTATTAATCTCTTTATGCTCTCATCATAATAATAAAGATAGTAGTAGTTTTCTATATTCTTTAAACTACCTTTCCTCTTCAAATTCCTATAACACTCAAAACAGATGTAGTGAGAGTCACTATTTGATCTTAAGCAAAGTGGGCATCTCTGAGAAAAAATTAACTCTTTAATACTCTGGACAAACTTTTTTTCTATCATCTTTCTCCAAATTTACTATCTTAGCTGAGTATATCTCTGTATATCCACAATCAAGGCAAGTTTTTAGATAGTAAGTCCCTATCTCCAATTTTAATCCTGGTTTTTTTTCTGGAATAACAGTAGTTTTTACTTGGTATCTCTCACTACCACACTTCATACATCTAAAATCCAATTTCATCACCCCACACTATATCCTTTGTCCAAGTTATTTTTTCCTCCAAAAAACTTATACAATCAAATCTAACTCTACTAAAATACTTTCCATTCAATGTTAAATAAATTTTAGCTGCCCTATAAATTTTTCTGATTTTTTCTAAATTTACTGCTTCTATGCCATAGCCAAACTTCAGACTGCCCCTATATTTTACTTCGACAAATACAATAGTTCCATCTTTTTCAGCTATTATATCTATCTCTCCACCCTTGACCCTATAATTTTTCTCCAAGATCTGATACCTATGTGAAAGTAGAATTTTCTCTGCTTTTTTTTCATAAATATCTCCAATCTCTTTAGTTGTTTTCATCTGTTCCTTTTATCTTCTTCAAAAAACTTTTTCTATGAATTGGAGTAGGGCCAAGTTTTATTAAAACCTCTCTATGAGCTTTTGTTCCATATCCTTTATGTTTTTCAAAGTTATATTCAGGATATTTTTCTGCTTCATTCACTAAAATTCTATCTCTAGTTACTTTGGCTATTATTGAAGCTGCTGCTATAGCTAAACTTTTAGCATCTCCCTTTATTACAGCTTCCTGTTTTCCTTCATACTCTCTAATTTTGAAGTTTCCGTCAACAAGTATCAATATATCTTTTACTTCAATTTTATTTTTTAGTTCATCTATTGCTCTTCTCATAGCTAAAAAAGTGGCATTAAGTATGTTTATCTCATCTATCTCTTGAGGTGTTGCTATTCCAACTCCAACCTCAAAGCTCTCCATTATCTTATCAAAAAGTCTCTCTCTTTTTTTCTCAGTTAATTTTTTTGAGTCATTTATCTCTTGTAACTCCTCTGAATAGCTTTTTAACTTTACTGCTGCTGCTACAACTGGTCCAGCTAATGGTCCACGTCCAGCTTCATCTACACCAATTATCTCTTTTCCCTTTTCTAAATCAAATTGATAAAGTAAATTATTCTCCATCTCTTTTCTCACTTTCTATCTTAGAAATATCTAATCCAACGTGCTTTGCAGCTCTTTTAAAGTCCTCTGGTAAATCTGCCACTGCCAACATCTTAGTATTTTTTGTAGGATGAGTAAAATTTAAGCTATATGCATGTAGCATCTGTCTTTTTATCCCTTCACTCTCATTTCCATATGTACTATCACCTAATATTGGATGGTTTAGATATTTCATATGAACTCTTATCTGATGTGTTCTTCCTGTCTCTATTCTAACTCTTACTAGAGAGTGATTCTTACTCTCATCTAATACTTCATAATTAGATATGGCATTTTTACCATTCTCTTGAACTACAGCCATCTTTTTTCTATCCCTTGGATCTCTCCCAATTAGAGTTTCTATCCTTCCACTCTTCTCTTTAAATATCCCTTTTACTATGCAAACATAGGTTTTTTCCAATGTTTTTTCTTTAAACATCTCTGACAATCTTCCATGAGCCTCATCATTCTTAGCCACTACTATTACTCCACTTGTATCTTTATCCAGTCTATGAACTATACCGGGTCTAATTACTCCATTTATTGTAGAAAGATCTTTTACATGGTATAAGAGTGCATTTACTAGAGTTCCAGAATAATTTCCATGAGCTGGGTGAACAACTAAGTTAGGATTTTTATTTATAACTACAATATCACTGTCCTCATAAATAATATCTAATGGGATATCCTCTGGAATCAGATCTAATACCTCATCTTCAGGTATGTTAACAATTATGGTCTCTTTTCCTTTAAGTTTATTTCCATTCTTTGTGATCTTTTTTCCTTGAATCTCTACAAGCCCATTATCTATAATTTTTTGAATATAAGATCTTGTAGCATCCTCTATTAACTCATTTAAAAACTTATCTATTCTTTTCCCCTTATCATGTTCATTAGCAGTTACTACTAAACTATCTTTTATTACCATTTTTAAAATTCTACTCCTATCTTCAACTTTTACACTAACATTATATCATTTTTTTCTATAATTAGATAGAAAAAAGAGGAGTCATTTATCCATACTCCTCTTTTTAATAATCTAGTATTATATTTATTAAAAACCATTGATTTATAGATTTTAATTTTTTCCCATCTACTATAAATTATTTTAACGTATATTTATATGGGTTAAAAGCTACTTGTACTAATTTAAAATTCTGTATTCCTAAAGGTATCCCTATTATTGTGCAACATTGTGCAAACCCTATTACTAAGTGTGAAATCGCTAACCATATTCCTGCAAATACTATCCATAAAAATGCTGTTATTGGTCTTGCTGGTTCTCCAAAGCTGCTTTTTAAAATTACTTTTTTTCCAAATGGAGTCAGACAAGAGCCTGCCATTTCAAAGCAACCTCTAGCAAAAGGGATTGTTATTATAAAGATGATACATAGTACACCTGCTATTATCCACTCAAAAGATAATACTAATCCTCCTAAAAAAAGCCATATTATATTCATTATAGTTGACATTTTTAATCCTCCTCTAAAAATAAAAATAGACATACCTCAGTATATCTTCCTTTCCTCAATATATCTTTTTTGAATAAATGGCGGGAGTGACGAGGGTCGAACTCGCGACCTCATGCGTGACAGGCATGCGC
>JAHHSZ010000077.1 GCA_020024915.1 Fusobacterium sp.
AATAGACGAAGCTCCCACTTCAAAAGCTGAAAGCTTTAAGTGGGAGAGGTTCACAGCAGATGATATAAAAAAATATTAGGGATTTAAAAAAGGTATAAAGTAGCTTTTTAGCTACTTTATACCTTTTTATATGTACAAGCTGTAAAATCACTATATTCAACAGAGTTTACAAGTTTATATCCATACTTTTCAACATCTGGAAAAAATAGTGGAGTTTTAGCTTTTTTAACCTCAATATGAGGTTTTAATTTTGAAATATAGATATTATCTAATGGGTAGTTCTTTATATATGATTCATATACCATAGCTCCACCACAGATAAAAATACTCTTACCTGTACCCTCGTATTTTTTAACTATCTCATCAAAATTATCCTTTGAAGAGATAACGATAACCTCTCTATTTTTTTTCATAAGTTCAAGTGGGACATATTTAGCTGTATTTTTTCCAAAAACTACTACATTTCCAATAGTTTTTTCTTTGTAGTAAGTTAGCTCCTCTTTAGAGTGCCAAAGTAACCCATTCCCTTCAGGAGTCTTATCTCCAATTAGATTATTTTCAGCAACACAAACAATCATATTAACTTCAGGTTTTTTCATTAGATAGCCACCTCGTAAGAAATTTTATCACCATGGTTATAGTTTTCTATAACAACGTCATCAGGTTTAAAATCATAGATAGATGTAAAGTTTTCAATCTTTAGAGTTGCCCCTTGAAACTCCTCTTTCTTAATTTGATCTAAAAGCATTGGCATATGTCTATCATAAATATGTACATTGTGAATATTCCAGATTATATCTGCAGATTCGAGTCCGCATTCCATTGCTACTAATTTATGTAAAACAGAGTATTGGAATACATTGGCAACTAATCCAAGAGCAACATCACAACTTCTCTGTCTAACTTCTAAGTAGAGTTTATTTCCAATAACACTCCATTGAGTAAGGTGTACACAAGGAGTTAATGCCATTTGGTCCAGTTCCTCTGGGATCCAAATCTCTGTCATAATTCTTCTGCTGTTAGGATTTTTTTTGATCTCATTGATGATATAATCCAACTGACTTTTATAGCCAAAAGTTTTCTTGGCAATTTGATAACCATAGGCTTTTCCAATTGTACCATCTTCCATTTTCCATTCATCCCAAAATTTACATTTTAGCTTGTTTAACTCTTCAACACTATTTGATTGCATAATCCAAATCCAATATAACTCTCTGATTGGAGCCTTGTTAGGTGCGAATCTGGTTGTAATAAGATGAGCTTCATCAGTGGAATTATCCAATCTAAATTGATATCCAATATAACTTTTATAGTGAGCGGGAGTTCCATCAGCATATTTTGTTCTCACATTACCAGAACTCCAAATACCATCTCTATCTATAGTTTCAACTATATCTCTATATACTCTATCAAATTTTGACACTATATTCCTCCTTAAAATATTTTTATATTGTATTTATTATAACTTAATAAGCAAATAGTTACCAGAATTTTTTTAAAAAATGGTGGATAAAATTCTCTGAAAAACTATTAGATTAAAATTTGTTCGACAAAATTTTGATTTTTTTTATAAATATAAAACTATACTAAAATAGTAATTTTAACGGTATTAAAAAACAAAAAACTCAATAATGTGATTAAAAAATAAACTATATTTTGAACAAAAAAAGTGCAATTTCATTTTTTTAAAAAAAGTTTCTTGTAATTTATATTTAAATATTGTAAAGTAGAAGACAACAAGAAGATATAGGTATGGAGGAAATAAATGGCAGAGAAAAAAGTTATTGATACACAAGTTGAATTAACAAATGAGCAAGTAGATATTCATGTAGATGAGCTTGTAACAAAAGCATTAAAAGCTTTAAGTGAGTTTGAAGGATTTACTCAAGAGCAAGTAGATCATATAGTAGCAAAATGTTCAGTAGCTGGGTTAGATGCACATGGAATATTAGCAGAAGTAGCTGTAAAAGAAACAGGAAGAGGAGTTTTTGAGGATAAGGCTGTAAAAAACCTTTTTGCTTGTGAATATGTAACAAGTAACTTACGTCATTTAAAGACAGTTGGAGTAATAAATGAAGATAGACTTACAGGAATAACAGAGATAGCTGAGCCTGTAGGAGTAGTTTGTGGAATAGTTCCAACAACAAACCCAACATCAACTGTAATTTTTAAATCATTAATATCATTAAAAACAAGAAATCCAATAATATTTTCATTTCACCCATCAGCACACGAATGTTCAGCAATGGCAGCAAAAATAATAAGAGATGCAGCTGTAAAAGCTGGAGCACCAGAAAACTGTATACAATGGTTAGAGATGAAATCTATGTATGCAACAGAAGCTTTGATGAAACATGATGGAGTTGCGACAATACTAGCAACAGGTGGAAATGCAATGGTAAAAGCAGCTTACTCTTGTGGAAAACCAGCATTGGGAGTTGGAGCAGGAAATGTACCAGCATATGTTGAAAAATCATGTGTTTTAAAGAGAGCTGTAAATGATATTATACTATCAAAATCTTTTGACAATGGTATGATTTGTGCCTCAGAACAAGCTGCTATTGTTGATCATGAAATATATAAAGAGTTTATAGATGAGATGAAGCGTTTTAAAGTGTATTTTGTAAATGCTGAAGAAAAGATAAAATTAGAAAAGTTTATGTTTGGAGCTGTTGCTTATTCAGAAGAGGCAAGTAGTGCAAAATTAAACTCAGAAGTAGTAGGAAAACCAGCTACATGGATAGCAGAGCAATCAGGATTTAAGGTACCGAGAGATACTCAAATAATTTGTGCAGAGTGTAAAGAGGTAGGAGTTAATGAACCTTTAACTAGAGAGAAACTATCTCCAGTATTAGCAGTATTAAAAGCAAGTAGTACTGAAGATGGAATTGATAAAGCAGCAGCGATGGTAGAATTTAATGGTTTAGGACACTCGGCAGCTATTCATACACAAAATTCAGAAATTTCTAAGAGATTTGGATTTAAATGTAAAGCTATAAGAATAATAGAGAATGCACCATCAACATTTGGAGGAGTAGGATCTGTATACAACGCATTTATTCCATCATTAACATTAGGTTGCGGATCTTATGGACGTAACTCAGTTTCTAATAACGTAAGTGCATTAAACTTATTAAATATCAAAAGAATAGGGAGACGTAATAATAATATGCAATGGGTTAAACTTCCACCAAAAATTTACTTTGAGAAAAATTCAATAAAATATCTTCAAGATATGAAGGATATGAAAAAAGTTATGATAATAACTGATAGAGGAATGTATAATTTAGGATACGTTAAAAAAATTGAAGATGTATTAGTAGGAAGAAGAGATAATGTAGATATAGAGCTATTCTTTGATGTTGAGTCAGATCCAAGCTTTGATATAGTAGAAAAAGGATTGGAATTAATGAATAACTTTAAACCAGATACAATTATTGCTTTAGGTGGAGGATCACCAATGGATGCTGCCAAAGTAATGTGGTTACTATATGAAAATCCAGAAGTAAACTTTGATGATATAAAACAAAAATTTATGGATATAAGAAAACGTGCATTCAGATTCCCAGAATTAGGAAAAAAAGCTAAATTAGTTTGTATTCCTACAACTTCAGGAACTGGATCAGAAGTAACTCCATTTGCTGTAATAACAGATACTAAAGAGAATAAAAAATATCCATTAACAGATTATTCATTAACACCAACAGTTGCTATAGTAGATCCAGAGTTAGTAATGAGTTTACCAGCTAGTATAGCAGCAGATACAGGAATAGACGTATTAACTCATGCAGTTGAAGCATATGTTTCTATATTAGCATCTGATTTTACAGATGGATGGGCAAAACAAGCGGTTAAATTGGTATTTGATTACTTAGAGGCATCGGTAAAAGAGGGAGCAAAGCATCCATGTGCTAGAGAGAAGATGCATAATGCTTCTACAATAGCAGGAATGGCTTTTGCTAATGCATTCTTAGGAATGAACCACTCACTTGCTCATAAAATAGGGGGAGAATTTCATATACCTCATGGACGTACAAATGGAATTTTATTACCACATGTAATTAGATATAATGGTACTATACCTACAAAATTAAATATTTGGCCTAAGATTGAGAATTATAAAGCAGATGTAAAATATATGGAATTAGCTCAATTAATAGGATTAAATCCTAGAACACCAGCTGAAGGAGTACAGATGTTTGCTGATGCTTGTGAAGAGTTATGTAAAAAAGTAGGGGTAGTAAGTAATATTAAATCTCAAGGAATATCAAAAGAGGCGTGGGATGAGGCGATTCATAGAATGGCTATGAATGCTTATGAGGATCAATGTACCCCTGCTAATCCTAGAATGCCAATGGTAAATGATATGGAAGAGATATTGAGAACTATTTGGGATTATGAGAGTAAATTTGGAAAATAATAGATTTTTATAAAATAAGAAGAGAGGCTGTATTTTCTGACAGCCTCTCTTAAATTATATTAGTTTCAAGTGATTGCTATTTTTTTAGAGCATCAGCTACAGCTTCTTTGAACCCTTCAGAAGTATAAGTAGCACCAGTTACATTATCAACTTCTACAGATTGTTTAGCTAGGATCTCTGCAGTAAGTTTTTCAATAGCAGGTTCAGCAATTCTCTTAGTTTCCTCCATTGCAATAACTTTTATAGCAATGATTTTGTCTCCTTCTGTCTCAACAGAAACAGTGATATCATCTTTGTATCCTAAACCAGTTCCCTCTTTAGTGGCTGCAATAGCAGTTATAGTAAATATAGCCATAAGGCTTAGTAATATTTTTTTCATAAAATCCACCTTCCTAAAACAGCATCTTATGTATTTATAACAATGATATATGACATATTATATACATTTTTAAATGAAAATTCAATATTTTTGTTAAAATAAGTAGTAATATTTTAATAAATGTTGAAAAAATTTAGATTATAAGGTAAAATATATTGATAATATTAAATAGTATAGGAGAGTATTAAATGTTTATAGATGAGGTTGTGATAACTGTCAAGGCAGGAAATGGTGGAGATGGTTCAGCTGCATTTAGAAGAGAGAAATTTGTTCAGTTCGGTGGTCCAGATGGAGGAGATGGAGGAAATGGAGGAAGTGTAATCTTTGTAGCTGATCCTAATATAAATACACTTATAGATTTTAAATTTAAAAAATTATTTAAAGCTCAAAATGGAGAAAATGGGCAGAAAAAACAGATGTATGGAAAAACAGGAGAGGATTTAGTAATTAAAGTCCCTGTTGGAACACAGGTAAGAGATGTTGAAACTGGAAAACTTTTACTTGATCTAAATGTAGTGGGAGAGAAGAGAATACTACTTAGAGGTGGAAAGGGTGGACTAGGAAACGTTCACTTTAAATCTTCAGTTAGAAAAACTCCTAAAATAGCAGGAAAAGGTAGAGAAGGAGCAGAGATAAAAGTAAAATTAGAGTTAAAACTTATAGCTGATGTAGCACTAGTAGGTTATCCATCAGTTGGAAAATCAAGTTTTATAAATAAAGTTTCTGCAGCAAACTCAAAGGTAGGAAGTTACCACTTTACAACATTAGAACCAAAATTGGGAGTTGTAAGATTGGAAGAGGGAAAATCTTTCATAATAGCTGATATACCAGGACTTATTGAAGGAGCACATGAAGGGGTAGGTCTAGGAGATAAATTCTTAAGACATATTGAGAGATGTAAAATGATTTATCATCTAGTAGATGTGGCTGAGATAGAGGGAAGAGATGCTATAGAAGACTATGAAAAGATCAATACTGAGCTTAGAAAGTTCAGTGAGAAATTAGCTAATAAAAAGCAGATAGTTTTAGCTAATAAGATGGATCTTTTATGGGATATGGAAAAATATGATAAATTTAAAGCATATGTTGAAGCTCAAGGGAATGAAGTTTATCCTGTATCTGTAATTTTAAATGAAGGGATAAAAGAGGTATTGTATAAGAGCTGGAATATGTTAGAAGAGATAGATAGAGAGCCATTGGAAGATGAAGCTGACATAGATGAAGTTTTAAGAGAGATCAAAGGTGATAAGGAAGCTTTTATCATCACTCAAGATGAAGAGGGAACATATGTAGTAGAAGGAAGAGTATTAGATGGAGTTCTAGCTAAATATGTTATCACTATGGATGATGAGTCAATAGTAAACTTCTTACATATGATGAGATCTTTAGGGATGGAAGAAGCAATGAGAGAAGCTGGAATTCAAGATGGAGATACTGTAAGAATAGCAAATGTAGAGTTTGAGTACGTAGAGTAATATTTTTAACAATAAATAAGAGAGAAAGTTTTTAAGAGGAAGATATTATCTTAGAGATTGAACTGTATATGTTCATATTTGATAATTTTTCCTCTTTTTTACTAAGATTACTAGGAGGAAAAATGAAAAAGGGAGTAGTGATAGCAGGGCCTACAGGAGTAGGGAAAACTGCACTATCTATAAAGTTGGCTAAAATTTTAAATGCAGATATTATTTCAGCTGATTCAGCTCAAGTATATAAAGGAATGGATATTGGAACAGCTAAAATAACAACTGAAGAGATGGAAGGTGTAAAACACTATTTGTTGGATATACTGGAGCCTGTAAAAAAATATAGTGTTGGAGACTTTCAAAAAGATGTAGATAAGATACTGAAACAGAAGGAGGCAGAGGATAAAGTTGTAATATTAACAGGAGGAACTGGTTTATATATCAACTCCATAACTGAAGGATTGTCAGAATTACCAACTTCAGATATGAAGATGAGAGAGGAGTTTATGAAGATCTCTTCTGAAGAGCTATATGAAGAGTTAAAATTTGTAGATCCAGAGGGAGCAGAGGAGATACACCCCAATAATAAAAAAAGAGTTGAAAGAGCTTTAGAAGTATATAGATTAACTGGGGAAAAATTTTCTAAACTATCTAAAAAAAATATAAAAAATAATAATTATAGTTTTCTAAAAATTGCTTTAAAAAGAGGGAGAGAGAACCTCTATGAAAGAATAAACGTGAGAGTAGATATAATGATAAAGGCTGGATTGGAGCAGGAAGTTAAGAGACTATATAATATCTATGGAGATGTTTTGAGAAAGATCAATATAATAGGTTACTCAGAGTTTATAGATTACTTCAATGGAAGGATAACATATGAAGAAGCTGTAAATATGATAAAACAAAATTCTAGAAGATATGCAAAAAGACAGTTTACTTGGTTTAAAAATGATCACACATATATTTGGTATAATTTGGAAGAGTTATCAGAAGATGAGATTATAGAGGACATACTAAAAAATTTAAATAGTAAAATGGACAATTAAATTCTTGATAAAAATATATGGATATGGTATTATTT
>JAHHSZ010000078.1 GCA_020024915.1 Fusobacterium sp.
AGAATTAATTGGAGGATTAGGATATTAAGATAGAGATTTATAGAACTAAAGTTATAATAATATTTACTTAGGAGGAATTTTTATGAATAAAAAATTAGCTATATTTGGAGCTGTATTTATTTTGGGGCAAAGTGCATTAGCAGGAAATATCGGGATAGGTTATGGAGTGACAACTCCACTATATCATAATGACAAAAATGACTATATATTACCAATAGTTGATTTGGAGTATGATAAATTTTTCATAAAAGGTGGAAGTACATATGGATTATCATTGGGATATAAATTAATAGAAGAAGATAATTATGTATTATCATTATATGGAATGCCTTTTGGTGGATATGAAGTAAAAAATAGTGATATGAAATCTGGATATAAAGGAATTGACGATAGAGATACTCACATAATGGGAGGGGCTGAATTAGTATACTATCCAGGAATATATAGCTTAGAGACATCAGTATCTGCTGAATATGGAGAAGAGGGTGGACATTTTACATTTAGAATAAATAGACCTTACCAAGTTTCATCTAAGTTGACAATAATCCCTTCAATAAACTATGTATATTATGATTCTAACTTTGTAGATTATTATTTTGGTGTTGACTCAAGAGAGGTAGGAAGACCTGGTGGAGAGAAGATAAATAGTACATTTAGTGGAGAGGGAGCACACAGATTTGGTGCAGGAATTTTAGGAAACTATAAAGTAAATGATACCATCTCTATAATGGGATTTACAGGTGTTGCTAAAGTTTCTGGAGAAATTGCTAATTCACCAATAGTAGATAATGATGTTATCTATATCTTAGGAACAGGTGTAATGTACACATTCTAATTAAATAAAACTCAAAAGCTGTTATAAGGAGAACTTTATAACAGCTTTTTTAAAAAAATTTTTGTATCGATAAAAATTATGTTATAATAAAGTATAAATTCTATCAAAAGGAGGTTAGAATTATAGTGGAAAATGATCTATTAAAAACACAATTATTTGCTGAATTTGAGGTTGAAAAACTAAAACAAAAGGAAGAAGAAGTAAGAATGTCACTCTTAATCAATCCAAATGATTTTGAACTCTTGAGAGAATTAGCTATTATTTTATATCATAAAAATGATTATGTAAGTGCGATAAAAATTTATAAAAAAGTTTTAGAGTATAAAGAGAATAAGGTGGAGGGATATGCTTTTTTAGGACAGCTTTACTATGAGAATGAAGAATATAAAAAAGCTATAGAGATGTTTGAAAAAGCATTGGACATCAATCCAGATTTTGCATTTGGACATTTTTTATTAGGGAATGCATATTCTAGAGCTGGTGATATTATGAATGCTATTACTAGTTATGATTTTGCAATATTTTTGGATTTAGATATCTACAAAGCTCATTTGGATTTTGCTGAAAAATATGAAAAGATGGGATCTTATGAGAGGGCTATAAGAGAGTATAGGTTAGCTTATGATATAGATCCTAGAGAGAAAAGTGTAAAAGAAAAGATAGAAGATTTAGAAAGAAAAGTAAGGAGAACAGATGATTTATAGTATTTCATTAACATTTATACTGATACTATTTCTATTCATTGGCTTGACTTTTGGATTTAATAGAGCAGTAGGAATGATTCCAGTATTATTCATAGTATTTTTATTAGTAGCTTTTTTAGGATGGTTTGCTGTTAATTTTTTCTGGGTAATACTACTTGTTGTATTAATAAATTACTTAAAAAATAAAAATCAACCTAAGAGCACAAAAAGAAGAACTTACTATTATAGATATGATAGTAATGGTGCAAGTGATTTTGAGGAGTTTTTTCGTCAGGCTAGTGGAAACTATAGCAGACAACAGTATAGTGGAAATTATGAAAATCCCTTTGGTTATGCTGAAGATAAGAGCAAGTATTACACTATATTAGGTGTTACTAAAGATGCTGGAAAAGATGAGATAAAGAAGGCTTATAGAGATCTAGTAAAACAACATCACCCAGATAAATTTACAAATGCTAGTGAGTCTGAAAAAGAGTATCATGAAAATAAATTAAAAGAAATAAATGAAGCTTATGAAAAACTTTCAAAAGATTTTTCTTAAGCTTGAAATAGTCAAATGAGTATGATATAATTTAACACGTATGAGATGTTTTTAGTAATTGTACAGTATAACTTAAAGGAGTGTAGTTTATGAAACTTAAAACATTAATTTTAGCTGCAGGAAAAGGGACTAGAATGAAGTCGGATCTTCCTAAAGTAATTCACAAAGTGAATGGAATTCCAATGATATCTAAAATAATAGATGTTTTATCAGGACTAGAGCCAGAAGAAAACATATTAATTTTAGGACATAAAAAAGAGGAAGTATTAAAAGTAGTAGGGGAGAATTGTGACTATGTTCTACAAACTGAACAGTTAGGGACTGGACATGCAGTTATCCAAGCTAAAGAAAAATTATCTAATTATGATGGAGATGTAATGATTTTATGTGGTGATACTCCACTTTTAAGAGAGAGCACATTAAGGTCTTTATATGAATATCATCAAAAAAATGGAGCAACAACGACTATACTTACATCTATTTATGAGAATCCTTTTGGTTATGGAAGAATTGTAAAAGAGAATGATCTTGTAAAAGCTATCGTTGAGGAAAAAGAAGCAAGTGAAGAGATCAAAAAGATAAAAGAGGTAAATGCAGGAGTATACTGTTTTAATTCTAAAGAGTTGTTCAAAGCATTAGAGAAAATAAATAATAATAATGAAAAGGGAGAGTACTATCTTACTGATGTAATTGGTATTCAAGTTTCAGAGAATAAAAAGGTTCAAAGTTTCGTATTAGAGGATAATATGGAGATTTTAGGAGTTAACTCTAAAGTTGAATTAGCACAGGCTAATAAAGTTTTAAGAGATAGAAAAAATAAGGAGTTAATGGAAGAGGGAGTTATACTTATTGATTCTGAAAATACATATGTAGAGGAAAGTGTAAAAATAGGAAAGGATACAGTACTATATCCAGGAGTATTTTTACAAGGAGATACGATTATTGGAGAGAATTGCGAATTAATTGGCAATGTTAGAATAATAGATAGCAGATTGGGAAATAACATAAGAATTGAAAGTTCTGTTGTAGAAGAGAGTATTATTGAGGATGGGGTTACTATGGGACCATATGCACATTTGAGACCTAAATCTCATCTAAAAGAAAAAGTTCACATTGGAAACTTTGTAGAAATAAAAAAATCTACTCTGGAAAAAGGAGTGAAAGCAGGACATCTCACATATTTAGGAGATGCACAGGTTGGTGAGAACACAAACATAGGAGCAGGAACAATTACTTGTAACTATGATGGTGTAAACAAATTTAAAACAACAATAGGGAAAGAGGTATTTATAGGAAGTGATACAATGCTTGTAGCCCCAGTAAATATAGGAGAAAAAGCTCTTGTAGGTGCTGGTTCTGTAATTACAAAAGATGTTCCTAACAACTCATTAGCTGTATCAAGAAGTAAACAAATTATTAAAACTGACTGGAGGAAATAAAAAATGATTAATTCTGAAAATGTAAAAATTTTCGCAGGAACTTCAAACAAGGACTTAGCTAAGAAGATAGCTGAAAAATATGGGCTGCCTTTAGGAGAAGCAGAAGTAGTTAGATTTAAAGACGGAGAAGTATTCGTAAAGATCGATGAAACAGTAAGAGGAAGAGATGTATTTGTTGTACAATCAACTTCTGAACCTGTTAATGAAAACTTAATGGAATTATTAATTTTCATTGACGCATTAAAAAGAGCGTCAGCTAAGAGTATAAACGTTATTATACCTTACTATGGTTATGCTAGACAAGATAGAAAATCAAATCCTAGAGAACCAATTACATCAAAACTAGTAGCAAACTTATTAACTAAATCAGGTGCTACAAGAGTAATAGCTATGGATTTACATGCTGACCAAATACAAGGTTTCTTTGATATTCCTGTTGATCATATGCAAGCCTTACCATTAATGGTAAAATACTTTATGAAAAAAGGTCTATACGGAGATGATGTAGTAGTAGTTTCTCCAGATATCGGTGGAGTAAAAAGAGCTAGAAAATTAGCTGAATGGTTAGATTGTAAAATCGCTATCATTGATAAGAGAAGACCAAAACCAAATATGTCAGAAGTTATGAATTTAATAGGAGAAGTTCAAGGTAAAACAGCTATCTTCATAGATGATATGATAGATACAGCTGGAACAATAACAAATGGAGCTGCAGCAATCATAGATAGAGGAGCTAAAGAAGCATATGCTTGTTGTACACATGCAGTATTCTCAGATCCTGCAATAGAAAGATTAGCAGCATCACCTTTAAAAGAAGTTATAATAACTGACTCAATAGCATTACCAGAAAGAAAGAAATTAGACAAGATAACTGTATTATCAGTAGATGAGATTTTTGCTGAAGCAATAAGAAGAATTGTTAATAATCAATCAGTTTCTGAGTTATTTGAGAAAAAATTAATAATGGAAAATTAATTTAAAGAGAAAAAGCTAGTATTTTACTAGCTTTTTTTATTTAGATATGATAAAATTATTAGGAGTTTAGAAGATAAGGTGTATAAAATGAAAGTGATATATGATTTAAAAAATATAGATTTTAATAGAATAAAAGAGTTGCTAGAGGAGAAAGAGATAGTTGTATATCCTACAGATACTGTATATGGAGTAGGAGGCTTGATTACCTTTGAAGAGGCAATAAAAAAAATATATCAAGCTAAAGAGAGAAGTTATAACTCTCCTATAATTGCTTTGGTAAGTAGTGTGGACAAGGTAGAGGAGATAGCTTACATAAATGAGAAGAATAGAGAGTTAATAGAGAGATTGATAGAGAGATTTTGGCCAGGAGGACTTACAATCATTTTGAAAAAAAGAGAGTTTGTTCCAGATATCTTAACAGCTAAGGGAGATACTATAGGAATTAGAATGCCAAATTTAGATATAGCTTTAAAAATAATAGAATCAGTAGGAGGAGTACTACCAACTACTAGTGCTAATATTTCTGGAGAAACTACTCCAAGATCCTATGACGAGGTTTCTGAAAGATTTAGAGATAGAGTAGGAATTTTGATAGATGGTGGGAAATCTCCATTGGGAGAGGAATCAACTATAATAGATATGAGTAATGAACCTAAAATAGTAAGAATAGGGGCAATACCTGTAGAAGAAATTGAAAAAGTAATTGGAAAGATATAGGGAGGAAATTATGAAAACACAAAGAGTAAATCCAAATGGAATGAATCCTATGCAGATGAACAATATGTCTGGAATGATGGGAATGATGAACAGTATTCAGAGAATAGGAAAGGGAAAGAGAAAGATAGTTGTTGTTTTAGATAAGAGTAACAAAAAGTTTCTATCTAAATTCATAGATGAGGTAAAGAAGCAATTTTTATCATCAGCAATGGGAGCACAAACTGCAAATTTAGGAGAGTTCTTTGATTATATAAAATCAATAGCTGATTCAAAAGAGCAAATGGAATTAAAATTGAGCTTTGAAGAGTATGAGTTTTTAAAAAGAATGTTGATAGATTCTGTAAGAGGAATGGAAGGAATGACATTTAAGTGGTATCAATTTGTAAAAAAAGGTATGCTTAAAGTTATGATAAAGCAGTATAAAGAGTTATTAACAAAATTTAAATAAAAAATATTTTTCTGAATGAATAACAAGGAAATTAGTAGTTTAGTTCACAAAAATATTTCATTGATGCTAGAAGTAGAGATTTTTCTCTGCTTTTTCTTTTATATATAGCTTTTAGAGGTATAAAAAATTAAAATATTATTAAAATCAAGATTTTTATATAAACTGTCTATTACAAAAAAGAAAAAAATAAGTTAAACTAGATATATAAAAATAAAAAAGAGGAGGTGTAAGAATGTTAAATGGAGAACTGTTTATTGGAACTGTTTATTTAGCAGGATTGCTTTCATTTTTTTCACCATGTATTTTTCCTTTATTACCAGTATATTTAGGTATGCTATCTAATAATGGAAAAAAATCAATGTTAAAAACTTCTGTTTTTATACTGGGATTATCTGGAAGTTTTATTTTATTAGGATTTAGTGTTGGAAGTTTAGGACAGTTTTTAATGAGTAAAATATTTAGAATTATGAGTGGAATCTTTATAATTTTATTTGGGAGTATTCAAGCAGAAATTATAAAAATCCCTTTTTTGGAAAAAACTAAACTTTTAGAAGTAAAAAAAAGAGAGGAAAATAGTATAATTGGAGCATTTTTATTAGGGTTTACTTTTAGTTTAGGTTGGACTCCTTGTGTAGGACCAATATTAGCTTCTATTTTATTACTTTCTAGTGATGGTGGAACACCAGTATATGGTGCTTTTATGATGTTAGTGTATGTTGTTGGTTTAGCTACACCATTTCTATTATTTTCTTTTGTTTCAGATAAGGTATTAAAAAAAGTTTCAAAAATAAAAAAATATTTACCTGCTTTAAAGAAAATAGGTGGAATTTTAATAATCATAATGGGAATTTTATTTTTAACAGATAAATTAGAGATATTTGGATTTTAAGACAACTTAAGAATAATATAAAAATTAAAATAAGGAGGGTTCATTTTATGAAATTGTTAAAAAAAATTGTTTTAGTAGGTATGATGGCATTTAGTTTTCAAATGGTTTTTGCAAAAGGAGAAGACTTTTCTAATTTAAAATTAAAAGATGTAAATGGGATGAAATACTCTTTTGATGAAAATCAAAAAGAAACTTATATTAAATTATGGGCATCTTGGTGTCCTGTTTGTCTTAGTGGGTTAGAAGAAATAGAAAATTTGAGTAAGGAAAATAATAATTTTGAAGTTCTTACAGTAGTATTTCCTGAACAACATGGAGAAAAATCAAGTGAAAATTTTAAGAAATGGTATAATTCTTTAGGGTATAAAAATATCAAGGTTTTGTTAGATGAAAAAGGTGAAATATCAAACTTAATAAAACCCAGAGCATTTCCAACTTCTGTTATACTAGATAAAAATGGAAGAGTTAAAAAAGTTATTGTTGGACATATTGATAGTTTAAAAATTAAAAGCTATTTTTCTGAGTCAATGGAAATGAAAAAAGATAATATGATGGAAATGAAAAAAGGAGAGATGAAAATG
>JAHHSZ010000008.1 GCA_020024915.1 Fusobacterium sp.
TTATTTTTCAACAGTCTCTATCTCATATCTTTTTATCTTATTATACAATGCATTTCTACTTATTCCCAAAGCAGTTGCTATTTTAGTCATATTTCCATTATATACTCTCAATGCTTTTTTTATCTCCTGTTTCTCCAATTCAACAATTGACATCACTCTTTCCTCTTCTACTTTTTCAATTACCTTTGTCTTGTTATCAAAGTTTATTCTATTTCCTAAATTATCATGTGTCATACAATGACATTCATCAAAATTGATATCATAAGTACTTATCCCGTCTAAAGCTACAAAATTTTCTACAAAATTTTCCAATTCTCTTATATTTCCAGGCCAACAATATGATATAACTTTTTGAAAAAGCATAGGTGAAAGTTTTGGAACAGGTTTATTCATCTCAATACTTTTCTCTTTTAAAAGATAATCTAAAAATATAGGAATATCTCCTATTCTCTCTTTTAGTGGCGGAAGTTGAATATTGAAAGCTGTCAATCTATAGTATAGATCCTTTCTAAATCTTCCTTCTTGAACAGCCTTTTTTAAATCCTTATTTGTTGCAGCTATTATTCTTACATCAACTCTATTACATTTTTTTGATCCTATCCTTGTCACACATTTATCTTGAAGAACTCTCAAAAGAGAAACTTGCATAGATAGTGGCATCTCTCCTATCTCATCTAAAAATATTGTTCCTCCATTTGCCAATTCAAATTTTCCCGTATAGCCCTGCTTATTTGCTCCTGTAAAAGCTCCTGCCTCATATCCAAATAGCTCACTCTCTATCAAATCTCTAGGTATAGCCCCACAGTTTAATGGAATAAATGGATAATCTCTCCTTGAACTACTATTATGAATAGCCCTTGCAAAGAACTCCTTTCCTGTTCCACTCTCACCTGTAATCAATAAGTTCATACTATTATCTGCTACCTTTTTACACTCTTCTATTATCTTTTTTATCTCTTTACTCTTACCAATAACATTTTCAAATGAGTATTCCTCTTTTGAATCATAATATTTTCTGCTCTTACTTGAAAAAGATTTAAAAAACTCTTGCTCCTTAAAAAGAATTAAACTGCTCTCTTTTTGAGGAAAAAGCATAATAAATATCCCATTGTAGTTCTTACTTAAGATTTTAAAATCTCCTTTTAATATCTCTTTTTTATCTAATTCTGAAAATATATCAAAAATATTGGTATAATTTTTATTAAAATACCTATCCCCATACTCATTTATATACTCAATATTTCCATTTTTGGAGTACACAGCTACTCCTATTCCTATTTTATTCAAAATTTCCCACGAGATCACAAAAAATTCCTCCCCTTTTTTATTGTTATTATAAATGACAATGTAATTATTCTTTACATTAATTATATAACAAAAAATGACATATTTCTAATTTTATTTTTATTTTTTTAATAATAATCCAAATTTACGCTATTAAAATACTTGGCATAAATATTGCTTATTATTACGCTAAAGTTTTAAATTTAAATATTTTATAAAAAAGGAGTTTTTTAATGAACAATAGGACGAAGGGTATTTTATTAGGAATCACTGTTGGTTTAGCATGGGGACTTGACTCTATTTTGATGGGTGCTGTTGGAGTTACACCTCTAGTTTCTGCATTTTTTCACGATAGTTTTGCTTTTTTCTGGATCGGACTTACTTTACTTTTTTCAAAGCAACTTTATGGAAGTTTTCAATTATTAAAAACAAAAAAAGGAAAAGCTACTGCTGTAGCTGCACTAGTTGGTGCTCCTGTAGGTATGAGTGCCTATTTACTAGCTATTAAATATGCTACTGCACCATATGCCTCTAGTATATCGGTTATCTATCCTGGTGTTGGAGCTTTATTATCATATTTTTTACTTAAAGAGAAACTTTCTAAAAGAGCTGTTATTGGTATTTTTATCAGTCTTTTAGGATCTTTTATGTTAGGATTTAAACCTACTGGAGATATACCAGCTACATTTGGTACAGGTATATTATTTGCTCTTTTAGCTGTATTAGGTTGGGCATCTGAAGGAGTTATTATTGGTTTTGCTATGAAACATATAAAAGATGAGGATCATATTCAAGCTGCTCCTCAACAATTTCTTTGTTTAAGATATTTTGTATCTATGATTATCTACGGATTCTTAGTTTTACCACTTTCTGGAGAAATTTATACTGCCTTTGAAGTTGTAAAAACTGGTGTTTTCTTAAAATTTGCTGGAATTGCTATCTTCGGAGCTATCACTTATCTATGTTGGTATAAAGCAGTTGATCTGATTGGAGCTGCTATGGGTACTGCTCTTAACTCTACTGCTGCACTTTGGACAATAGTATTTAGTATAGTTTTATTTGGAGCTCCAGCTAATTCACACTTAATTATCTGGGGATTGGTAATCGTTGCTGGTGTATTTATTTTTGCAATAGAACCTAAAAAGTCAAAATAGGAGGATTTTAATTATGCTAAAAGCCGAGATAATTGATAATATGAAAAAAATTGTATCAGAATGTATGGGTGAAGAAACTCCAGCTTGTGTAGCAACTTGCCCTATGCATACTGATGTAAAAGAATATATAAGATTACTTAGAGAGGGAAAGGGAGAAGAAGCTTTACTTACAGTTAGAGAGAAGCTTTTCCTACCTGGAACATTGGGACGTATCTGTGCTCATCCATGTGAAGGAAAGTGTAAGATAGCTGAGATTCATTCACCTATGTCTATTGCTGGTCTTAAAAGATATATAGCTGACCACTATGACAATGAGAAATTATGGAGTATGGAAAAAGCTCCTGCCACTGGTCAAAAAATTGCTGTTATTGGAGCTGGACCATCTGGTATGCAATCTGCTTTAGATATGATTAGAAAAGGATATGAAGTAACTGTTTTTGAAAAACTTCCTGTGAAAGGTGGTATGATGGCAGTTGGAATCCCAGAGTATAGACTACCTAGAGACATACTTTCTTGGGAGATCTCTTATCTTGAAAAATTAGGTGTAAATTTCCAAATGAATTGTGAAGTTGGAAGAGATATAGAGTTTGATGAAATCCTAGCTAAGTTTGATGGGGTAGTTGTAGCTGTAGGAAAACATAAGGGTAGAAATGGAAGTAGTATAGCTTCACCTGATATTACTAATGCTAGTGACTTCTTAAGAGCTGTGGCTTTAGATAAGACATCTCTAACTATTGGAAAAAGAGTTCTAGTAGTTGGTGGTGGAGATGTGGCTATGGACTGTGCTAGAGTTGCTAGAAGATTAAATGGAGTAGAGGAAGTTTACTCTCTAGCTCTTGAAAAATCTTTTGACGAGATGACTGCATCTAAGCATGAGGTCAAAGGAGCTTTTGAAGAGGGAATCACTTTTATCCATGGATATGGAGTTAAAGATGTTATAGTTAATTCTGAAAATAGATTGGAAAAGATTATTGCAAAACAATGTCTTTCTCTGTTTAATGAAAATGGAATGTTCTCTCCTAGTTTTGATGAAACTAGCCTAAAAACTATTGAAATTGATACTATTATATTTGCTATTGGTCAAGAGGTAGATGGTAGTTTTACAAAAAATATATTAACGCAAAGAAGAAATTCAACTTTTGAATGTGATAAATTAACATTACAAAGTTCTAGTAATCCAAAAGTTTTTATAGCTGGAGATGCTAGTGGAGAATCTGTTATTGTTATACAAGCTATGGCTACTGGACGTCGTGCTGCTGAATCTCTAGATAGATTTTTAAAAGGAGAAGATTTAATTGCAGGTAGAGAATTAAAAGATACAAGTAGCTATGATACTAAATTGAAAAGAGATGTAAATTGGGAAGAAGTTTTTGAGAGAAGAGTTGATATCCCTGAACTAGATCCTCAAGAGAGAATAAAATCTTTTAAGGAGGTTTCTCTTGGATACACTCCTGAACAAGCTCAATATGAAGCTGATAGATGCCGTCAATGTGAATGTAGACTTTGCATGAAAGAGTGTATGATGCTTAAAAACTTTACTTCTTGTCCTAAAGAACTATTTAGAGATTATTTAGAAAAAGGTTATGAACATATGGATAAGATGATTGCCTTCTCTTGTAACGAATGTTCTCAATGTACTATTAAATGTCCTAAAGACTTAGATTTAAGAAGTAATTTTATAGAATTAAAGAATCAATACATAAGAGACAACAACAATCAACAGGTTATTGAAAATCTTGTTGATAGTGATAGAGTCCAAAGAATGGAGTGTAGCCCTAAATACTGTACCTCTGTTCAAGAGAAAAAATCTCCTAAATACGTTTTTGTACCTGGATGTACAATTCCAGCATATAAGCCTGAACTTGTAGAGAAAGTTTATGCACACTTAAAAGAAGTTTTAGGTGATGATGTTTCAGCTATGCTAAGATGTTGTGGTAAGGTTACAAAGATGATTGGAGAAGAAAATAAATTTGTCCTTAGAAATAAATTGGCAAATGATGAGATTGAAAATATAGGAGCTGAAATTATAGTTACTATTTGCCCTTCTTGCTTTAAAACTTTTAGTGATACTAGTGATAAAAAAGTTATCTCTTACTGGGATTTAATGAGAGAAAAAATTGGTCTTCCTAAAGAAGCTATTGGTAAAGGAAAAAATAGTCCTATTAAATTTAACATACATGATTCTTGTGTAACAAGAGATGTTATATCACATCATGAAAATGTCAGATGGATTTTAAAAGAGATGGGCTATCAATTTGAAGAGATGCATAATACTGGTAAAAATACTAGATGTTGTGGAGTTGGAGGAATGGTTTGTTCATCTAATCCAGAACTTTATAAAGAGATTTATACCAGAAGAGCTAACGATTGTACTCAAGACTCTGTTATCTCATACTGTGGTTCTTGTAGAGGTACTTTAGAAGCTGCTGGTAAGGATTCTCTACACATTCTAGACCTATTATTTGGGGATACTTATAATAAAAGCACTTTTGAAAAGAGAAGTTACAAATCAGAAGATGAGATGTGGGCTAATAGATTAGCTACTAAAGAACTTTTAGAAAAATAATTAAATTCTTAAATATAATTTTGACTATTAAAAGATAACAATCTATTGTATAATATAAGTTGTTATCTTTTTTTATTATTTGTAATGCAGAGGTGATTTTTAGATGCCAGAATCTAGAGAAAATAAGGTTAGTTGTTCAAATTATAGATGTGAAATTGAATTAACTTTAGAAATAATTGGTGGAAAATGGAAGGCTTTAATTATTTGGAATCTTTATCTACACAAGGTTATTAGATACAATGAATTTAGAAAATTGATTCCTGAAATTACTCAAAAAATGTTGACTCAACAACTTAAAGAATTGGAAAAATATAACATTGTGAGTAGAAAAATCTATCCAACTGTACCTCCAATGGTAGAGTATACTCTGACTGAAAATGGACTTGAATTGATTCCTATTATGCAGAAGATGGATGAATGGGGAAAAAAATTTGTAAAAAATTATAAGTAGTTAAGGCTCATTTTTATTTAATTCCTACCTTTTGGTATCTTTCCTTCTAAAAAGTGCCTTCTTTTCAAGGGTGACCTTTTTCTATATAATGACTCTGTAATAAAAAATATATTAAATTTTACGGAGGTAGAAATGAGAAGATTTACAATCCCTAGAGATGTGTTCTTTGGTGAAGACGCATTATCTTACTTAAAAACTATTAAAGGAGAGAGAGCTTTTATCGTAATAGGTTCTGAAAGACTTGTTAAAGATGGAACTGTTGGAAAGGTTGAAGCTAACTTAAAAGAAGCTGGAATTGAAGCAAAATTATTTGTAGGAATTGAAAATGACCCTTCTGTTCAAACAGTTATGAAAGGAACTGCTGAGATGAATGAATTCCAACCAGATGTTATAATTGGTATTGGTGGAGGTTCTCCAATAGATGCTGCAAAAGCTATGTGGATCTTCTATGAGCACCCTAATTTCACTTTTAAAGAGGCTGCAAAACCATTTAACTTACCTGAATTAAGACAAAAAGCTAAATTCTATGCTATCCCTACAACAAGTGGTACAGCTACAGAAGTTACTTCTTTCTCAGTTATAACTGATAACAACACAGGAATAAAATACCCAATAGCTGATTATAATATCACTCCAGATGTTGCTATTGTTGATACTACTCTAGTTCAAACAATGCCTAAATCATTAGTTGCTAATACTGGAATGGATGCTTTAACTCATGCTATTGAAGCTTATCCTTCAACATTCAGAAGTCCATTTACAGATGCTTTATCAATAAAAGCAATCGAAATGATAGGTAAGAACTTAGTTAAATCTTACAATGGTGAAGATGAGGCTAGAAAAGAGATGCACATTGCTCAAAACTTAGCTGGAATGGCTTTCTCAAATGCTATTTTAGGAATAGTTCACTCAATGGCTCACAAAACTGGAAAAATATTGAATATTGCTCACGGTATGGCTAATGCAATATACCTATCATATGCAATAGAATTTAATGCTAAAACTGCTGAAAAAGATTATGCAGATATAGCTAGAGTATTAAAATTAGCTGGAGATTCTGACAAAGAATTAGTAGAGTCTTTAGTTAAATATATCGATAAATTAAGAACTGCTATGAATATGCCTCACTCTCTAAAAGAGTATGGAATAGATGAAGAGTTCTTTATGACTCACCTAGATGATTTAGCAGCTACTTCAGTTGCAGATCCTTGTACTGGTACTAACCCTAGAGAGATTTCTGTTGAAGAGATGAAAAAGCTCTTAACAGCAATCTACTACGGTGAAAAAGTAACATTCTAAAATATTAATAATGGAGGTTGGAAAAGAATGAACGAAAATATAAATATTGAATATTTAATTGATGAAAGTAATAGGTGTCTTAACTGTAAGAATGCCCGTTGTAAAAATTCTTGTCCAATATCTACAGATATTCCAAACATAATAAGTTTATTTAAAAATAAGGCATATGAGGAAGCTGGAGAACTTATCTTCAAAAACAATCCAATGTCAATTGTATGTTCACTCATATGTCCCTTTGAAAGACAGTGCATGGGAAATTGTATCAGAGGTATAAAAAGTACTCCTATAGATTTCCCTGCAATTGAAAATTTTTTAATCAATAACTTTTTAAAAAATAAAATTTTTGAGATTTTACCTAAATATAACCATAAAAAAGTAGCAATTATTGGTGCTGGTCCTAGTGGACTTTCAGCTGGAATAATTTTAAAAACCAAGGGATATGATGTCACTATTTTTGATGAGAATGAATGTATGGGGGGAATGCTTAGATATGGGATACCAGATTTTAGACTTTCAAAAAAATATATAGACTTACTTGAAGATAAGATATCTGAACTTGGTATTAAGTTCATTGGCAATATTTTTTTTGACAAAGAGAGATTACTTGAACTGAAAGCAACTAATAAGTTTGATGCTATTCTAGTAGCTATTGGAGCTTGGCTTCCTAAAAAACTTGAGATTGAGGGACATCAACAACCACATATTTTTTATGGTATTGATTTTCTTAAAAATAAAACAAACTTAGGTACTGACAAAAAAGTTATAGTTATCGGTGCTGGTAATGTGGCTATGGACGTGGCTAGAACAGCCAAAAGACAGGGAAATAATGTCACTGTAGCTTATAGAAAACTACTTTCACAAGCTCCAGCTACAAAACACGAGATAACTGAAACAATAAATGACGGAGTAGAATTTATTACAGAGATCTCTCCTATCAAATTTGAAAACAATGGAATTTTATTTAAAAATATAGCTGAAAATACAGAGGTATTTTTAGAGTGTGATGCTGTTATTGTAGCTATCAGCCAATACTCTCTATTTGATCCTAATGATATGGAAGGCTTCTTCTGGGCTGGAGATATAATAACTGGACCACAAACCGTTGTTCAAGCAACCCTTTCTGGGAAAGAAACCGCTAAAAAAATTCATAGTTATTTATCCTGTTAATAAAATAAGTAAAAATAAAAAAGGAAAAAATTACTTCTTAAGTAGCTTTTTTCCTTTTTTTATCTTTAAATAAAGATTATCTTTTAATTATTTCACTTCCTCTTTTATATATCTAAAAATAAATTAATAAAAAAGGCTCTCATATTTATAGGAAATCTCAACATACCTTTCATAGTAAGTCTCTCTTCTAAACCGTTTAAATCTCCCATAAAATTTACCAAATAACTTACAATTTCCATATATATATTTCTATCTGAAGTAGCTCTCACAATCTCTTCAGCAAAATATATCTTCTCATATGTTTTCAAATAATTTCTATTGTTCACAAAATCTCGAATAGCTTTATAGATATTTATCTTAAATTTTAACTCTCTACTCTCTTCATAACCTCTGATAGCTCTAACTATCTCTCTATAAGGATATCCCTCTTCTAGCTTGATATCCACAGATTTAAAATCTACTATATCCTTACTATTTCCTCTAAAAAATGAATAGGTGAACTCATCTACTCCTAACTCTCGTGCACTTCTATTTTTTATTTTCATAAGTATACTTCTAGACTTTATCGTTGGTAGTATATTTAAATTTCCATTTAATAAAATAAAATAGTTCCCTAGATTGGGTTCTTCTATAAGTTTTAATAAGGCGTTACTTGCCTCTTTCTTCATCTTGCTTATATTTTTTAATATAAATATCTTTTTTCCACCCTCATAGGAACTAGCTGATGATTTATAAGCTAGCTCTCTTATCTCATCAACTTTTATCCCATCAGGATTGTCTAAAATCTCTAGATCACTATAAACTAATTTTTGTATTTTTTTACATGTATCACACTGTCCACAAAAATCACCACTGATAGTCTCACAACAAAGTCCTTCAGAAAAATATATAGCAAATTCCATTAACAAATCCATATCACTACCATAAAAGAGATATGTTCCAGAATTTTTATTCATTTTTAACTCATTTTTCAAAAACTCTTTTACCTCTTCATTGGAAATTATATCTTTTATCATTATCTCTCTGCCTTTTCTATCTGTCTTAAGATCTTTAATTGATCAAGAGCAAGTCCAGCACCTCTTACAACACTCTCTAAAGGATTTTCTGCTAAATTTACAGTTAAATTTGTATGTTTTGCTACTAATTCTGGGAAGTTTCTAATGAGTGATCCTCCACCAGCCATAGTCATTCCTTTATCAATTATATCAGATGCCAATTCAGGTGGAGTCTGCTCTAAAACATATTTTACACACTCTACTATCTCCATTAATGAGTCATGAATAGCTTCTCTCACTTCTTCTGATGTGATCTCTACAGTCTTAGGAAGTCCCATTATCAAGTCCCTTCCCTTTATAGTCATAACTTCTTCCTTTTCTAGTGGTAGGGCTGTTCCTATCTTGATTTTTATATCTTCAGCAGTTTTATCTCCTATCAATAGATTATGAGTTTTCTTTACATATTTTATTATATCAGCATCAAAATTATTTCCTGCTGTTCTTATAGTTTTACTAACTACAGTTCCACCTAATGAGATTACAGCAACGTCAGTAGATCCTCCACCAATATCAATTATCATATTTCCTTCTGGAACTGATATATCCATTCCAGATCCCAATGCTGCTGCTCTTGCCTCTTCTATTAAATATGCTCTCTTTGCTCCTGCAGATATAGCTGCCTCCAATACAGCTCTCTTCTCTACCCCTGTTACATCAATGGGAACACAGATCATTATCTCAGGCATAAAGAAACTATATGTTCCAAAAACTTTTTTTATAAAGTATTTTATCATAGCCTCTGTTACATCATAGTCTGCTATAACTCCTTCACTCAATGGTTTTACTGCTACAATTGTATCTGGAGTCTTTCCCAACATCTCTTTAGCTTCATTTCCAACAGCTAAAATCCTCCTGCTCTCCCTTTCAACAGCCACAACTGAAGGTTCATTTAAAACTATTCTCCTATGTTTTTTACTATATACTAAGGTATTGGCAGTTCCTAAATCTATCCCTAAACTTCTATTAAAACCAATATTTGGAAATTTAAACTTCATACTTATTTCTCCTCCACACATAATTTTATAGCTAACTCTATCAATTCATCTCTTCTTTCAACATAAAATCCTGCTATTAAAGCTTCAAATGCAGTAGCTTCTCTATACTCCTGTACACTACATGATTTAGGGAAACTCTTGATATTTCCATTTTTTGCTCTATTTCCTAGCATTTGAAATTTCTCCTCTAACATTGGAAAAATTTCTCTATAAAGTTCACTCTGTTTTTTAGCATTTACACAATTTTTAACTCTTTTATTTAAGTTGTGTAGATTTAATCCTTTAGATATCCAATATTTTCTAATATTTAATTCCCAAATCGAATCACCTAAATAAGCTAACACAACACCACTTGTCTCTCTTAAGTCTACATTGTCCATGTAGTTTTATCCTTTCCATCTTTTATTTTTATACCCATCTCTGCCAATCTATCTCTTATCTTATCTGACATTGTCCAATTCTTTTCAGCTCTTGCCTCTCTTCTCATTTCAAGTATAAACTCTACCAATTCTGAAGTTAAATTTCCTACTGCATTTTCTAATTTTAATTTTACACCTAAAACTTCACTCATTACTGTATCTATATATTCAATACTCTCTTTTACAACTTCAGCTCCATCACTATTTATAGGTAAGTCAACTGCTTTATTTAACTCTTTTACTAGCTCAAAAATAGCTCCAAGTCCCATGGATGTATTAAAATCCTCGTCCATAGCTGCTACAAACTTCTCCTTTGCCAAAGCTAATTGTTCTTTTAACTCAACACAAGAATTTCCATTTGAAGATACTTCAATTAGAGCTTCTTTTCCTCTCATTACAGCATTTTCTATTCTTTCTAAAGATGCTTTAGCTTGAGTTAGCTCTGCATCTGAAAAATCTATTGGTTTTCTGTAGTGAGAACTTAAAATGAATAATCTTATAATTCTACCGTCATAATGCTCCAACACATCTCTTAATAGGAAAAAATTTCCTAAAGATTTTGACATCTTCTCCCCGTTGACATTTATATATCCATTGTGTATCCAATATCTTGCATACTCTCCACCACAACCACATTTAGATTGTGCTATTTCATTCTCATGGTGTGGGAATATCAGATCTTGTCCTCCACCATGAATATCAAAAGTTTCCCCTAAATATTTATGAGACATTGCTGAACACTCAATATGCCACCCTGGTCTTCCTTCTCCCCAAGGTGAATTCCAACTTGGCTCTCCCTCTTTTGCTTTTTTCCAAAGTGCAAAATCCAAAGGAGATTTTTTTATCTCACTTACCTCTATTCTAGCTCCACTTCTTAAATCCTCCAGATTTTGATGTGACAATCCTAAATATTCATCTTTATATGATTCTACATCAAAGTATACATCTCCTTGAGACTCATAAGCATGCCCCTTTTCTATCAAAGTCTTTATAATTTTTATCATTTCACCTATATGTTCAGTTGCCTTAGGTCTTATCATTCCATCTTCTTTCAAGTTCACTTTTGCTGTATCTTCAAAGTAAGCTTGAATATATTTTGTAGCTATATCCTGAGAGCTAACCCCCTCTTCATTAGCTTTCTTTATTATCTTATCATCTACATCTGTAAAATTTTGAATATAAGTTACCTTATAACCTCTAAATTCAAAATATCTTCTTACTGTATCAAAAAATATTGCTGGTCTAGCATTTCCAAGATGAATGTAGTTATATACAGTTGGACCACAAACATACATTGCTACTTCACCTTCTTTTACAGGTTTGAACTCCTCTAATTTTCTAGTAAGAGTATTATATATCTTTATCATTCTATCCTCCTAATACCCATTTATTAATTTTTTTAATATATCTATTGACATCTCTGACTCTATTGTTATTATTTGACTCTCTCCTCTTACAGTTCCTTCAATTCCTTGAATATCTATAAACTCTTCTGAAGTAATTTCTCCAAAACAGAATGTATCAGAATTTATCTTATAAGGAGTCAGATTCTCTTCAAATTTACTATTCCCTATCTTAAGTATATTTCCATTCAACTCTATATTATTCTCTATAAAAAATGCTGAATTTTTATCTTTTAATAAAGATAGTAATCTACTTATTTCAGGAGTATTCTCCTTTAATTTTACCATTATAGCTGATTCCCTTGGTCTAAAAATTATCTCTCCATCTATCTCTTTCAAGATCTCCTCAATATCTATTCCAAAGATATTCTTCCAAATTGATAACATAGTCCTACTATCCACACCTGTTCTAGTAATTAGAGAGTTAAATATTATCTTATCTAATTTTGAGAAATCATTTACTGAAAAATATATATCATTTTTCTTTACATATTTTGTTAGTTCTCTCTTTACCATATCTGTCTTTAAGATCTCACTCTCTTTTTCATTAATATAGATTTTGTCAATTGAAAAAGCCTTATCTCTATTCAAATCAGCACTGGCTGATAATAGTTCCACACCATAAAAATCATTGCCTTTATTATTATAAATAAGTGTTCCAAAAAGATTGTTAGAACTCATATCAAGCTCTCTCTCCATCTCTTTATTATATAAAGATTTTCTAGCTTTTGCTATAAAATCTTTAATATTTTTTTCTCCTAATGATACTATGAATAATCCTCTATAATTTTTCATAAAGATATCTGATTTAATCTTAGGTAAATACTTCTTTCTGTACTCATCTTTTAAGATATATATACCATTCTCATAGTGAAAATACTTATTTATACTTTTTAGAGCAGTAAAATACCAATATCCTGGATCTACTACTGCTGTAAAGCTCTTCTCATTTATCTCATAAAACTCCTTATCTGAAAAAAGATAAAATTTTGATAAATATCTTAAATTTTTAATATCTTTTTTTACTGTATCTTTAACCTCATCATCATCTAATAGATATAAAATTGGGGTAAAATCCTTATTTTTAATATTTTCATTGGCATATACTATCCTTGTATCCTCTGTTATAAAATCTCTTGGAGTAGCCTTATATATCAATGTATAACCTAAAGTTCCTCCTAAAAAAATCAGTATTATAGCTAATATTATTCCAATTACTTTTTTCATAGTTCACTCCTATTGAAATCTTTTATTTTCTATTCTCTCCAACTCTTTTTTAGTTAAGTTTATATTTTCAGTTTTAAACATTGGAGCTTTAAATCTAGCTCTTCTCAATTGTGCGTCATCTAATTCACAACTGAATCCATCTTCAGCTAAGTATTTCCCTTCAGCTATTACTTCTCCATTTGGAGCTACTACAAATGAGTTGCCAAAGAAAGTAGTTCCATCTTCCACTCCAGCTCTATTGACACCTACTGAATACACTCCATTTAAAAGTGAATTACTCTTCAATATAGCCTTCCATTGAGCTGAAATATCCTCTTTTTTCTTTCCAATTACAGTTGGCGAATTAAATAGTATAAACACATATTTTGCCCCATCTTGAGCTAAGATATATTGAGCCGATTGGTGCCAAGTATCCTCACAAACCAACATTCCCACTCTTCCAAACTTTGTATCAAAGGCTCTAAATTTATTTCCAGCCATAAAGTATCTACCCTCATAAAAAACCCCATAATCTGGCAAATAAACTTTTCTATGTTTATGTAGTAATCTTCCATCTTCTAAATAGTAAGCAGTATTATAAGGATACTCCTCTTCTCCCAACTCCGCAGCTCCAAATACTATACTAATCTCCTTACTTTTTTCTAAAAGAACACTTGGTACCTCTTTTATTGCTACATCAAAAACTATATCCTCAAGAGAGTAACCTGTTAAAGACAACTCTGGAAATACAATTATATCGTTTTTCTCCTCTACTGCTCTATCTATATGTTCTATCATCATCTCTAAGTTTTTCTCTACATTTCCTAGAGTTGGCTTCATCTGTCCCATATATACTTTCATTTTTTCACCTATCCTTCAACTATAAAAATCTTAAATCCTCTTGTGTTGTAATTTTAATATTATCATAATCTCCCAAGACTATTTTAACTCTACCTCCAATTCTCTCTACCAAAGAGGAATCATCAGTTCCTAAAACTCCATCTCTTTCAGCTCTCTCATAAGCCTCTTTTAATAATTTTCCATCAAAGGCTTGAGGAGTATGTACAGCTATCAAATTAGCTCTTGTTGGAGTACTCTTCACCTCAAAATTTTCATCTATAACTTTTATAGTGTCCTTTACTCTAACTCCAATAACAGCTCCAGCTCTCTCCTTAGCTACCACTTTGCAACACTCTTCTATATACTTCTCTTTTAAAAATGGTCTCACTCCATCTTGTACAAGAATTATATCACTTTCATTATCACACTTTAAGGCATTGTAGATAGAGTTTTGTCTCTCTATTCCTCCTGAGACTACTTTAGCTAGCTTTTTAATACCATATTTTTCACAATGATTCTTTACTAATTCTATATTTTTACCATTTGTTACCACTATTATCTCATCTATGATCTCACTCTTTTGTGCTACCTCTAAAGGAAGTATAAAGAGAGGTTTCCCTTTATGCTCTAAAAATTGTTTTGGATACCCCAAACCCATTCTCTTTCCTACTCCAGCAGCAGCTAAAATGAGAGTTACTTTAAGGTTACCACTGTACATCCCAGTCCTCCTTCTCCGTGTCCTCCTATTCTATACTCTTTTACATATCTACATTTTTTTAGATAGTTCAATATTCCCTCTCTCAATGCTCCTGTTCCTTTTCCATGGATTACATAGACCTCAGTATATGAGTTCATAACTGCTCTATCCAAGTATGTTTCCAATTCATATACAGCTTCATCTACCATCTTTCCTCTTAAGTCGATCTCATTTCTTACAGAAGTTTTTGTATGTGAGAATGTGTTATACTCTTTTTTAGCTTTCTCTTTGACAACTTTTACATCATCCATAGATACTTCTAATTTTAAGATTCCAGCTTGTACTTGGACAGTCTCTTTTCCACCATTTATCTTTAAGACATTTGCAAATTGATTTAAACTATTTACAAATACCTTATCTCCAACTTTATACTCCACTTTTCTTGCAACTTTTGGCTTTTGCTCTACATTTTTGTTTCTGTCATCTTGAAGTGCTGATCTAAGCATATTCAAGCTCTTTTGAACATTTTTTACATCCTCTTTTTTATTCTCTTCTTTCTGAATCTTCTCTACTAGTGCCACAGCCTTTGCTTGCATCTCTTTCATCATTCTATCAGCTTTTTCATAAGCCTCTTTTAAAATCTCATTTTTCTCTTTTTCCAATACTCTCAACTTTTCAGCATACTCATCTCTGTCCTTCTGTGCTGCTACTTTTAAAAATTCAACCTGTTGCTTCATAGTCTCTAACTCATCTGATTTCTCTTTGATATTAGCTATCATCTTCTCTATCTTCTTATTGTCATCACCTATGTAGCTCTTAGCTCTCTCTATTACCTCTTCTGACACTCCCAATCTCTTAGCAATTGTCAGAGCATTACTCTCACCGGGAATACCTACTAATAATCTATATGTTGGTGAAAGAGTATTTACATCAAACTCCATTGAAGCAGTCTCTATTCCCTCTTCATTATAACCATGAGCTTTTACCTCACTATAGTGTGTTGTAATAAAAGATTTACACTTTCTATCTCTTAAATAATCAATAACTGCCATAGCAAAAGCTGATCCTTCAGCAGGATCTGTTCCTGACCCAAGTTCATCTAATAATACAAGTGAACTTTTATTTACACTTTCTAATATCTCCTGTACATTTTTTAAGTGAGCAGAAAAAGATGATAGTGATTGCTCTATACTCTGTTCATCACCTATATCAGCATATACTCCTGTAAAAAATCCTATGCTTGTATGTTCATTAGCAGGAATAGGAACTCCTGATAAAGCCATCAGTGTAAGCAATCCTGCTGTTTTTAAAGCCACTGTCTTTCCACCAGTATTTGGTCCTGTTATCAAAAGAGTATTGTACTCTCTTCCTATCTCAAATGTTAGTGGTACTATTCTATCAACTGGAATAAACGGATGTCTCGCCTCCACTAAACTCAACATCTCCCTATTATTTATATTTGGAATAACACAGTTTTTCTCTAAACCATATACTGCCTTTGTATTCAAGATATCAAGAGATAGAATTGCCTCTCCTATTGCATCAATGTTCTCTCTCTCATTTCTTACATGTTCAGTTATTCTCAATAGTATCTTTCTTATCTCCTCTTTCTCTTTTAGCTCTAACTCTCTCATCTTATTGTTTAGTGCTACTATTGAAAGTGGTTCTATAAATACAGTCTGTCCACTAGAAGATCTGTCATGTTCTATCCCTTTTATAAGTCCTTTAAAATCAGCTTTTACAGGTACAACACTTCTTCCGTCTCTCTCTGTGATTATTCTCTCTTGAAAAGCTTTTGATAAGCTTGGCTCATCAAAAAGATCTTCAAATTTTCTTTTTATATTCATAGTTAACGTTTTTTTATGAAATCTTATATCTCTCAAATCTAAAGAAGCGTCATCTTTTATCTCTTTATTGTTATCAATAGCCTTGTTTATAATATCCTCTATACCTCTCATTACAGGAATATCGTGATATCTATCTCTTAGATTTCTATATTTTCCTAAATCTTCTAATCTTGTTTTAAATAATCTAAAAATTCTTAGGTTATAATTTATATCCCATAAATCTTCAACATCTAAATACGTTCCTATAAGTTGTGATTTTTCTGTCATCTTACATATATCTTTCATTCCAGCAGTCTCAAATCCACCATCAAACTTTAGGAAATCCATAAAATCTCTCAAGATATCCAGCTCTCTATTTACAGAGCTAAAATCTCTTATTGGAGATAAATTCATTATTCTATAATGATTCTCTTCTATAACACTATAGTGAGCTAATTCTTCTCTTAATTTATCAAATTCTAATACTTTATAACTATGTCCATTCATTTTTTTCTCCCTATATTTTTATTACATTCATTTTTTATTATACCATAAATCTTTTATTTTCCTAAGTTTATTCAAGAAAATTTAAAAAAAACTTGAAATTTCCTTGATTTAATGATACAATTATATGCATTGTGTATGTAAGTAATTTTAGGAAAGGAGAAAATTAGAATGCAAAGATGTGAAATAACAGGAGTAGGACTAATCAGTGGAAATCAGATTTCTCACTCACACAGATTAACTAAAAGAGTTTGGAAACCTAACCTACAAGTTACTTCTATCAACGTAAATGGAACTTCTGTTAAAGTAAAAGTTTGTTCAAGAACTTTAAAAACTTTAAAAGGACTTAACGATGTAGAAGTTATGAAATTCTTAAAAGCTAATGCAGCTACTTTAAGTACTAGACTTCAAAAAGCTATGGCTAAATAGTTTTTAAGTCAATAAAAAAGACAGCTTTATCAAAAGCATGTCTTTTTTATTTTTTTGTAAAATTGATTTGATATAATTTAAAGAGCAAAAAAGAAAAAAGACTGGAATCTCTTCCAGTCTAATAAATTACTTTTCAATTCTTGTATAAGGAATTAAAGCGATATTTCTAGCTCTTTTTATAGCTTTAGCTATCTTTCTTTGAAGCTTAGCATTAGCTCCAGTTACTCTTGAAGGATTGATTTTTCCTTTATCAGATACGAATCTTTTTAAAAGGTCTACATTTTTATAATCAATTTCTTCAGCTTTAACTCTTAATTTAGCTCTTCTTCTTCTGAATTCTGCCATTTTTATAACCTCCTCTTGATTTTTAACATTAACTGATTATTAGTCTTGCTTAACTATGATGTATCTTAGTACTTCTTCTACGATGTTTAGTTTTAATTCAACATCTGATAATACAGTTCCGTCAATTTCAAAAGTAGTTAATACGTAGAAACCAGTCTTTTTCTTATCAATAGGATAAGCTAATTTTCTTTCTCCCCATTTCTCGCTCTTTTGAATAGTTGCTCCTGCAGCAGTTAAAACTCCAGTTACTTTTTCAATAACAGCCTCTCTACCTTCTTCAAGTATAGTTGGGTTGATAATGAACATAATTTCGTATTTTTTCATCTTTTAACCTCCTCCCTATGGTATTAGCCCAAAACACAAACGTTTCTGAGCAGGGTCGTCTCATATTCTATCACACTTTATTAAATTTTTCAAGCTATTTTTATCTTTTTCTTACCCAAGGTGGTAGATCCAGATTTGGTTTTTCAGCTTCCTCTTTTGTTTCAGTAGCTACTTTTTCAGTTTTAGCTATATCCACATTTATAAAAGGCTCATTTTTTTCCTCTTCATTAGCAAAGTTATTTGCTATTATAGTTACTTGAACTCTATCTCCAAATTCAGGTTCAATAACTAATCCAAACATTACATCATCAGCAGTTTTTCCAGCTGCATCTCTAATCATATCAGATATAGTTTGTGCTTCCATAAGAGTTATATCTGGAGCTCCTGTTATATTGATAAGTATTTTACTAGCACCTAGTATAGATTTTTCTAATAATGGAGATTGTAGTGCTTTTTCAGTAGCTTTTATAGCTCTATTCTCTCCTTCACCCTCTCCAAATCCTAATACTGCTACTCCTGAATCTAACATTGTAGCTTTAATATCTGCAAAGTCTAAGTTGATAAGTCCATTTCCTATCATAAGATCTGCTACACCTCTAATACCTATTTTTAAGATATTGTTAGCTTCTTTAAAAGCATTTTGTAAAGTTATTGTTTTATCTGGTAACTCAAATAACTTATCATTTGGTATAATTACTAAAGCATCAACAGCTTTCTTTAGATTTTCAATTCCAACATCTGCATTATTCTTTCTCTTTCTTCCTTCAAATGAGAATGGTCTAGTTACAACAGCAACAGTAAGAACTCCCAACTCTTTAGCAACTTTTGCTATTACTGGAGCTGATCCAGTTCCTGTTCCTCCACCCATTCCTGCAGTTATGAATAACATATCTGTATCTTCTAATAGATTTCTTATCTTTTCAACATCTTCCTCTGCTGCTTGTCTTCCTATCTCTGGATCAGCACCTGCTCCCAATCCTCTAGTTAGCTTCTCTCCTAATTGTATTCTTATATCAGCTAATGATTTTCCTAAATCTTGAGCATCTGTATTTGCTGCTATATATTCCACTCCTCCTACTCCTGAAGAGATCATATCATTTATTGCATTTCCACCTGCTCCACCTGCTCCTAGCACTTTTATCCTTACCAAATCTTGATCCATTAACATATTTCTCTACCCTCCCTAATTATATGAAATTTGAAAACCAATTTTTTATAGCTTTCATTATTTTATTTTCCTGTTTTATCTCTTCTGTTTTTTGTAACTCATCTTCTATTGTTTCTACTAATTTCTCATCTTCTTTTATCTCTTGTTCAATTTTTTCATTTTTTAACTCTATCTCTTGATGAGTATAACTTCCTGTTCTTATTTTTTGATCCTCTTCTTCCATAACTTCATAAAATAGTCCTATTGCAGTTGCCATACTTGTATTTACACTATCAAGACCACTAAATGTACTTGGTAAAACTTTTCTAGCCACATATCCTGTTTTTTTATTTATTTTCTCAAGTAATTTATCAGCATTGATTATCTTATCATAAACTACTCCTCCAGTTAAGACAAGACCCTTTCCTAAATACCCAGTAAAACCAGATTTTTCAATAGTACTATTTATATAATCTATCATCTCCTCCACTCTAGCATTTATAAGATCTTCAAGTTCTATTGCAGCAATGTATTTCCCTTCCCCGTAGTAGATATACCCCTCTGGAGATATATCCTTTTCTCTATATTTATCTAAAATTTCTATAGCTATATCCTCTTCATTCAATTTTAAGATATACATTAAATCACTCTTAAAATGCATTCCACCTAAAGGTATAGTCTCTGTGTAGATTATCTTATCATTCTTATACAGTATAATATCTGTACTTCCCTCTCCTATATCTACAAGGGCTACTCCCATTCTTCTATCTTCCTCTTCAAGAGTTGATTTTGCAGAAGCATAGGCATTTAAGATTATGTTCTCTACATCTATACCTATTCTATTTATTGTCTCCACTAACTTAGCCACTCTTTTTTTCTCAGTAAATATCAAATGAACATCTGCTTGTAGCTTTGTCCCAACAAGCCCTAAAGGATTTTTAATAATTCCAGAGTTATTAACTTTTACATTGTATATCTCTGTTTTTAATATCTGTTCCTCTTCATTTAACACCTTTTCTTCAGCTTCTTTTACTAGTAATTTAATGTGTTCTTCTGTTATCTCGTCCTCTTCAAAAAATATCTCCACATTTATTGTTCTAGACTTTATGCTTTCTCCACCCATTCCAACAGTTACCGCTTCAATATCTTCGTCAGAGTAGTTAGCTAATTCATCTATAACAGTTTTTATTGATTTTGATAGTGCTTCTCCATCTTTAATATCATTCTTTATCATTCCTTCACTTGGAGATTCGATATATTTAAGAACTCTTAAAACTTCACCATTTTCTGATAATTCTCCAGTAATTGCCTTGATCTTATTGTTTCCTATATCAATTACTGTCTTTAATATTTTCCCTCTATTTCCCATTATTTTTCTCCTCTGAACTCTTAACTATAAAATCATCAAATCTAATATCAATGTACTCAATTTTTTTAGTTTTTACAAGCTCATTATACAAAGTTTCCAATATTTTGTACTTCTCTTTCTCTACAAGTAAATTTGTTTTAATTATTGTTCCATCTAACAAAATAATCTCTATACAATCTTTATTTTTAATATAAATTTGGGAAATTAAATTTTTTAGAATAGAGTCATCTAATACCTTTGAAAGTTCTAATAATTTCATTATATCGTTCTCATCTTTAGCCACCATAAAATAAATATCCTTTTCAGGTCTCTCTTTTAACATACCAAAAATTTTCCCATTTTGATCTAAAAGATAAACCTTACCCTTTATCTGCACATAATAAGCTAGTTCTTTCTCTTTTATTTTTATTTTTAAAAGGCCTAAATCTAGATTTTCTATTTTTACATCTTCCACTCTAACGTCTTGTTTTAAATACTCTTCCAATTTTTTAATATCTATTTCCCATATATTAGTATTATAAAGTTTTTCTATAAGTTCTGTCAATTCATTTGATAAAATTTTTGAATTTCCTTCTATTTTTATCTCTTTTATTTTAAAAAAATCTAAACTTAAAAATTTACTTGGAATTAAATAAAGTAAACAACTAAATAGATATATCATAATTAATCTTATTATAAACTTCAAAAGAAACTCTCCTATCTTCTAAAAGTATCCACCATAATTCTAACTAGATCATCAAAAGTATATCCTTTAAGTGTTCCTAAATCTGGTATTAAGCTTGTTTTTGTCATTCCTGGACAAGTGTTTACCTCTAAGAAATACACCTCTCCATCTTTTAACATAAAGTCACTTCTTGAAATTCCCTTTAGTCCCACTATGTTGTGTATTTTCATTGCATTTTCCATCGCCTTGTCATAAGCTGATTTCTCAATCTTTGCTGGATATTCATGTATAGATCCACCAGCTGCATACTTCGATTCATAATCATAAAACTCATTTTTAGGTATTATTCTCAATACACCTAGTCCCTCTCCATTTAGAACTCCTACAGTTAACTCCTCTCCCTGTATCATCTCTTCTATTAGAGGTCTCTTTCCTTCTAACTCTTTTAAGGCATTATAAACTTCCTCTTTATTGTTACAGAAATAGATTCCTACACTTGAACCATCTCTTGAAGGTTTTACAACTACTGGAAATCCATCTATCTCTTCAACACTATTATATGTTTTTGCCACTTTTATTCCAGCCATTTTTGCCACAGCTTTTGTATAGGCTTTGTCCATAGTTATTGCACTTTCCATTGCTCCTGATCCTGTATATGGTTTATTTAACATATCCAATAGTCCTTGAAATGTTCCATTCTCTCCATATCCACCATGGAGAGCGATATATGCTAAGTCATATTCATTTTCTGTAAATGCTGTTATTAAATTATCTTCAGTTACATCTACTCCATAAGCATCATAACCTTGATTTTTTAAGCTCTCTAATATCGCTGCTCCACTTCTTAAAGATACCTCTCTCTCTGACGAGATCCCTCCCATAAACACTGCTATTCTCATTTTTCACCTCTAAAATTATCCATTATTTCTTAATATTATTATCTCTTCTTCAAGTTCAACATCATACAATTCTTTTATCTTACTCTTAACAAGAGCTAATATCCCTTCAATATCCTTAAATGTTGCTTCCCCATGATTAACTATGAAATTAGGGTGCTTTGGAGATATCTCTGCTCCACCTATTTTTATCCCTTTAAGACCTGCTTCTGATATAAGTCTAGCTGAAAAATCCCCCTTTGGATTCTTAAAAGTACTTCCTAAATTTGGTTTATCTAGAGGTTGTTTACTCTCTCTTAGAGCTTGTATCTCTATCACTTTTTTCAAATCAAAACCTCTTTTAAACTCAAATGTAGCACTTATTATTACCCATTTTTTCTCCTGTATCTCTGTACTTCTATATGAGAAATTTATCTCCTCTTTTTTTAGAGTCTTTATCTGATGATTCTCATCAAATATCTCAATCTCTTTTATACAGTCAAATATCTCACTTCCGTAGGCTCCTCCATTCATATAGACAAGTCCACCTACACTTCCTGGAATTCCTGCTAGATTTTCAAGCCCTGAGTAATTATTTTTATTCATAAAAGCTGTCAACTTGCTAAAGTCTAGCCCTGCTTCCACACGTACCAATCCCTCTTGAAGCTCCTCTATCTTATTCAACTCTTTTAATGAAACAAATGTAATATCTAATTCTCCTTCGTCTATAAGAGTATTTGTCCCATTTCCTATTAAGAATATATTTTTTTCAGCTTTAAATATATCCTTTAATTCCTCTTTATTTTCAACAACTATAAATTTTTTAGCTGTTCCACCAATTTTCATATTAGAATGTTTTTTTACACTATAATTTTCGTAAACTCTCATTAGCTATATTTCCTTTCCAATTTTTCTGCTACTCTATGAGCTATTTTCGATATATCTCCAGCTCCCATAAACATAAATACTCTATCTCCTTCAAATTCCATTATCATATCATCTATATTTTGTGGATTTTTCTCAAGGATAGCCTTTGGACATTCAATAATATTTTGTAAATCCTCAATAGTTACTCCAAAATTATCCTTTTCTCCTGCACTATATATAGGTAAAAGAACTACTTCATCAGCTTTTTCAAAAGCATTTTTGAAATTTTCCAATAGGAATTTCACTCTACTATAACGGTGTGGTTGGAAAATTACAGTTATTTTGCTACTCTCTATTGAGCTTGCTCCCTGTAAAGTTGCCTTTATCTCTGTTGGATGATGAGCATAGTCATCTATCACTCTAATTCCATTTCCACTGTATAATACATCATATCTTCTTTTTGAACCTCTAAATTTTTCAAAAGCTCTCTCAATATCCTTCTCTTCCAAACCAAATTTTAAAGCTAGATATATAACAGGTAGTGAGTTTAATATATTGTGCTCTCCTGGAATATATAGAGTGAATCTTCCAATTTTTTTACCATCTATATTTACATCATAACTTGTTTTTCCATTTTCAATCTCTATATTTTCAGCATAGATATCTGCAGTTTTGTCCTTAATGCTGTATCTCTTTATACACTTGTCCTCTTTTGTTGCAGCTAATCCTCTCAAGATCTCACAATCTGAGCATATAAGTACCTCTTCAAAGGTTTGATCTATAAATTTTGAGAAAGATTTGATTATATTCTCTAATGATCCATGATTTTCTAAGTGATCTGCCTCAATATTAGTTATAACTGAGTATTTTGGCTTCATATATAGGAATGAATTATCACTCTCGTCAGCTTCAGCTATAAAGTAACTTGCTTTTCCCGGTTTTGCATTGGATCCTATCTCTGGTAAGATTCCACCTACAACTATTGTTGGATCTAACGGTAACATAACAGATGCTGCCATTGAACTTGTTGTTGTCTTTCCATGTGTTCCTGCAAAAGCTATTCCACACTCCTCATTTAAAAGCATAGCTAATAGCTCTCCTCTTTTTACTACTTTAATTCCATTTTCTAAGGCATATATATATTCTGGATTCTCTTTTTTTATAGCACTTGAGGCTATTATCATATCAAAATCCTTACCCTCTAAGTTTTTTTCTGAATGCTCTTGATGAACTGTAATTCCAATACTTTCTAGTTCATCAGTAACATATGAACGGCTTAGGTCACTTCCCTCTACCTCGTATCCTTTACATTTCATAATCTTTGCAAGTCCACTCATTCCTATTCCATTTATCCCAATAAAATAAATTTTTTTCAACTTAATTCCTCCAAATATCAAGAGAATCAACAATCTTCTTAACTGCATTCTCTGTTTTTAAATTTTTAATATTTATTTTCATAACATCTAATTCATTTTTATTTTCTAAAAGTTCAAAAGCTTTCTCTATTGCTACACTAGCCTCTGAATTTTTATACATATATGCTGCTCCTACATCTTTTAGAAGTTTTCCATTGGCATACTGTCCTACTTTTATCGAATTATATGGAATAACTACTGATGGTTTACCTAACTGTATTATTTCTGAAATTGTAAGTGCCCCAGCTCTACAAACTATCAAATCCGCTGCTGCCATAATATTTATCATATTGTCAAAATAAGGTCTAACTGTATCTTGAATTTTAATTCTATTTATACTTTTTACTATTTCATCATAATTCTTTTCTCCAGTAGCCCAATAAATTCTTAAATCTTTATCCTCCAGTACCCTATCCCAATTTTTTAATAGTGCATCATTTATCTCCTTAGCTCCTAAACTTCCTCCAGTTATCAAAAGAATTTTCTCATTTTTTTCAACTTTTAAACGTGCTCTCTCTTCAAAACTCTTAATTTTATATATCTCTTCCCTCAAAGGATTTCCTGTTACCAAGCATTTATTTTGATATTTTATAGGAATATCATCATAGGTTTTCTCAAAAGCCAAAAATATTTTTTTAGCAAATCGATAAAAAAGCTTATTTGTTCCACCTAAATTTGCATTTTGCTCCTGTAGGTATATCTTTCTTCTAGCTACTATCCCACCTATTAATACTGGTATTGAGATATAGTTTCCAAATCCTATTATGGCATCTGGTTTCTCTTTTAATACCAAAGATATCCCTTGAAATATCCCTTTTACATAGCCTATCATATTTTTTATACTTCTTGGAGGAGCTATATTCAAACCTATAAACTTAAATCCAGCCTTTGGTACTATATCCTTTTCCATTCTGATACTTGTTCCTACAAACAATACCTCTACTTCTCTTCTTCTCAATTCATCTGCCACTGAAAGAGCTGGATAAATATGACCTCCTGTTCCTCCAGTTGTTAAGATTACTTTTCTCAAATAACTCACCTACCAAAAATATCTCTCACTAATTCTTTGAATACCTGTCCTCTGTGTTCAAAACTTTTAAACTGATCATAACTAGATGTTGCTGGAGAGAATAACACTATTTTTTCATCAGACTGAGTATATCTTCCTTTTATGTCCTCTAAACAAGTTTTAACATCTCTCAATAAATGTATTCTATCTCTCTCGTACTGTATCTTCAAAAGTTCACTCTCTAACTTATCAGCTATATCTCCTATCAAATAAACTTGATCCACCCTGTTTTTTATCAACTTAACTAAAGGTGTCCAATCCAATTTTTTATCATAACCACCACATATCAATATGCACTCTTTGAATGCTTCCACTGCAAATGTTGTAGACTCTATATTAGTTCCCTTTGAATCATTTATGAATTTCAATTTCCCATAATCAAAGAACTCTTCCATTCTATGTTCCAATGTCTTAGTTGTATATAGAAATTCTCTTATTTTTTGATTATTCACACCACATATTTTTCCAACAGTGACAATAAATAACATATTTTCAAGGTTATGTTTGCCTTTTAAAGAGAGTTTTTCACTCTCTAAAACCTCTTCACCTCTCCAGTACATTCTGCCACTCTCAATATAACAATCACCTATTTTATTCTGTGATATCTCTATCTTAGCAGCTGGGATTAACTCCTCTCTTTTTAATAGCTCCTCACTATCTAAATTGAATATGAAATACTCATCTTTAGTTTGATTTTTACAAATGTTAAATTTTGTATCATAGTACTCATCAACATCTTTATATCTAGCTAAATGATCTGGAGTTAAATTTGTTACTAGAGAGATATACGGTTTAAACTTCTCTAAATTCTCCAATTGAAATGAACTTAATTCAAGAACAATATAATCTAGCTCTTCACCTTTTAAAAGTAATTCTGCAAGGCTTACTCCTATATTTCCAGCATAACTTGCCTTATACCCTGAGTATTGTAGCAATTCTGTTATCTTAGTTGTAACAGTTGTCTTTCCATTTGTTCCAGTTACTCCTATAATCTTTGTAGTAGTACCATATTTTATCATATATTGATAACATAATTCAATTTCATCTATAACTTTTATCTTATTTTTTTTAGCTTCAAACACCAATTCATTATATGGTACTCCTGGACTCTTTATAAAGATCTCAACCTCTTTTAATAATTTAATCCCCTCTACAGACTTTAGTCCAACTTTATCATCAATAAGTATTACTTCATACCCCATATGTTCTAAAAGTTGCTTGGCACCAAGTCCACTAACTCCAGCACCAAAAATCATTGCTTTTTTCATAGTTTTACCTCTCTTTACTTTATTCTATCCTAGATATACTTATAACCACGGTTGATTACCGTGGTTATATTTTTTAAAATATTCCTCTCATTCTCACTATTCCTAAGGCTATTATTCCAAACATCAATGTTGCTATCCAAAATCTCATTGTTACCTTTGTTTCGGCAAGTCCACACAATTCAAAATGATGATGAATAGGAGCCATCTTAAATACTCTCTTTCCTCTCAATTTAAAAGATCCAACTTGAATAATTACAGATAAAGCTTCCATAACAAATACTCCACCTATTATTGGCAGTATCAACTCCTGCTTTAATAATATAGCTACTACTCCTAGTATTCCTCCTAGTGTCAATGATCCTGTATCTCCCATAAATATCTGTGCTGGATAGAAGTTATACCATAAAAAACCTAACCCTGATCCACATACAGCTGACAAAAATACTGTTATCTCTCCAGATCCCTCTATATAAAATAAGTTTAAGTGATTACTTAGCTCTATATGTCCTGTAAAATATGCTACTACTCCTAAAATAGCTGAACATATTACCATTGGCATTATAGCCAAACCATCTAAACCATCTGTTATATTTACAGCATTTGATGTTCCCATCAATATTATCAAGATAAATAATAACATTCCAAAACTTCCTAAATATAACATATGATGTGAATAAATTGGATTTATTATTGCTAAATCAATCAACTTACTTCCAGCAAGTCCAAAATAATTTACAAAACACCACACTAAAATTGCTATTAACCCTTGACCTAAAAGCTTTTTCTTTCCAGATAATCCTTTTTTATTTACAGTGAACTTCTTATAGTCATCTATAAATCCAATTCCTGCAAATCCCATCATAGTCAGCAATAGTAATATAATTATTCTATTAGATATATCAGCTATTAATAAATTTGTCACTAAGATAGTTAAAACAATCAATACTCCACCCATTGTAGGAGTTCCCTTCTTTGACATATGAGAAGTTGGTCCTTCCTCTCTTATCTTTTCACCGAATTTTTTTACTTTTAAATAATTTATGAAAGGCTTCCCTGCTATTAATACTATAGCAAAAGCTAAAATAAAAGCCATAAAACTTCTTAAATAAATAGATTTTAAAAATTGAAACTTGTTAACATACTCTCCTATTAAATATAGCATATCTTCTCCCTATCCTTCTATAATCTCTTCCATTTTCATTCCTCTTGATCCCTTTAATAAGATAGCCTTAGCTTGAGGAAAACTCTTTCTAATTTCAGCTTTTATCTGCTCTTTATCAGAAAAATGAGTTATTGATTTAATCTTTTTTAAGATATTATAAGCCTTTTCCATTCTAGGACCATACACATATATCTTATCAACTTTTATAGAGTTAGCTTTTTCTAAAACTTCTCTATGATACTCTATCTCATCTTCCCCTAATTCAAGCATATCTCCTAATACAGCTATTTTTACTCTATCGTTATACAATCTATCAAAAGTCTCTAAAGAGTATCTCATAGAAATAGGACTAGCATTATATGCGTCATTTATATAGACAGTTTCACCTCTCTCAATTTTTTGAAATCTCATTGGAGTTAAATTTAAACTATCTAATCCCCTTTGAATGTCACCACAACTCAAATTAAATCTCTCCCCAATAATTATCCCCATAGCAGAATTTAAACAGTTGTGTTCTCCATTTAATCTTATACTGTAATGGTTAGAATTCAATGTAAACTCTACACCATCATCACTATCTATAAAATCTGTAATCTGATATTTACAATTATTACCATAACCTACTGTTAACGCATTTAAGCTTTTTAAGTAAAAATCATCTCCACAGATTAATAATTTATCTCCATTTACATATTTAACAATCTCACTTTTAGCTTTAAATACATTCTCTCTTGTTTTTAAAAATTCAAGGTGTGAGTCACCTATATTTGTTATTACTCCATAATTTGGTTGTGAGATCTTACAAAGTGTATCAATCTCTCCAAAACTACTCATTCCCATCTCTAAAACAATGATCTCATCATCATCTTCAATTTGTAAAATAGTAAAAGGAAGTCCAATATGATTATTATAGTTTCCCTCTGTTTTCTTACATCTATATCTCTGTGAAAGTATAGAGTAGATTATATCCTTAGTAGTAGTCTTTCCATTACTACCAGTAATCCCTATAACTTTAATTCCCAATTCATTTCTATACTGTAAAGCTAACTCTTGAATAGTTACTACACTATCCTCAACAACTATAACTTTTTCATTGTTACCTGAATAGTTATCAGCTATTATCAATGAAACCTCTTTTGCTAAAGCTTCCTCTATATAATTATTTCCACTATTTATTGCTATAAACAATGAATTCTTCTCTATTTTTCTACTGTCCATAACAACTTTGGAAATCTCTTCAACACTATTTAAATTATATTTTCTTTTTAATATTTCAGTTAGAACTTTCATACTCTTTCCTTATCTTCATGATTATTCAAAGAATAATTCCCTTTCTATAATTATTTAAACCAACACATTATTGTAGCATTTATATGCAAATAATACAATGAACTTTTATAATAATTTCTAAAGTTCTTTTTATCTAAACAGTTATATTTTTATACACTTTTTTTAAATCTTTGGCAAATTCATAAAGATTTTCGTAAATAGATACTCCAAGCTCATTCATCTTTTCAATATGTTCCATTCCATGACCTGTTTTTACCAGTATAGGAGTCACTTTAGCCCTTATTCCAGCTTCTATGTCACTTATATTATCCCCAACCATAAAAGACCCCTCTAAATCGATATTAAACTCTCTTATAGCCTCTTCTAACATACCTGTATTAGGCTTTCTACAATTACACTCAACTCTATATTTACCTATCCCCTTTTCTGGATGATGAGGACAGTAATAGAACTTTTCTATTTTAACTCCCTCTTTTTCTAAACACTCATTTATATAATCATTTAGTTTTACTAAATTTTCTTCTGTATAGTAGCCCCTTGCTATTCCAGATTGATTAGTTACAACTACAAAAATATATCCCAATTCTGCAAGTAACTTCAATCCTTCTACTGCTCCTTTTTCAAATTCAAAATCCTCTATCCTGTGTAAATAGTCCTTCTCTACATTTATAGTTCCATCTCTATCTAAAATAATTGCTTTTCTCATAAGTCACACCCTTTTTACTTTAATTAAATATATGTTATTATATCATATATTTAACTAAAAAATTGTCCAAAAAATAAAAAAAGCTTGGCAAGTTCCTATCCTCCCAGGAGGCTCCCCTCC
>JAHHSZ010000079.1 GCA_020024915.1 Fusobacterium sp.
TATGATATAATACATATGAAGGGAGTTGAGTATGAGAAAAATTTTAGTTATATTTTTTACGATGTTAATATCTATCTTTGCTTTTTCAATGAATGGCTATGTGGTAAAGGTATCTGATGGAGATAGTTTTGTTATGAGTAGCTATGGAAAGAGAATAAGAGTGAGAATGTATGGGATAGATGCTCCTGAATTAAAGCAGAATTATGGAGCAGAGAGTAAAAAATATTTAGAGAGTTTGATTTTACATAAAAAAGTAAAATTAAAAGTTTTGTATGAAGATAAGTACAAAAGAAAGGTTGCTAAAGTCTACTGCAATGGCAAGCAGATAAATTTAGTGATGCTAGAGACAGGAAATGCTTGGTTCTATAAGTATCATGCAAGAAATGAAAAAGCTTATAGAAAGGCTTATGAAAAAGCAAAACAAGAGAAATTAGGTTTGTGGAAGCAGAGTAATCCTCAAAATCCAAGAGAGTTTAGGTTGAAAAATCCAAGAAATAACTAATAGTTTAGAGGTGATAGAATGGAAGAAAAATTACTACTATTTAGAGAGAAAATTAAAGAGAAAAAGATAATAGAGGGAGCTTTAGAGGTACTTCAATGGGATTTAGAGACTAATACACCCAAAAAAGGAATAGACTATATAGCAGAGATAATAGGAAATCTAAGTATGAAAGAGTATGAGATTACAACATCTAAAGAGTTCCAAGAGTGTGTAGAGTTTTTAAAAGAGAATAGTGAAAAACTAAATGAGATAGAGAGAAAAGAGATTGAGGAATTAAGTGAAACAATAGAGAAAATGAAGAAAATTCCTCCTAAAGAGTACCAAGAGTATTCAGAGTTAGTTGCTAAAACTCAAGGAGTATGGGAAGAAGCTAAGAGTGAAAATAACTATGGAAAATATAAAGAGAATTTGAAAAAAATCTTTGATTATACAATAAAATTTGCTAATTATCATAAGAAAGATGAGAAAAATCTATATGATGTACTTTTAAATGATTATGAAAAAGGAATGACTACTGAGAAATTAGATGAGTTTTTTACATTGTTGAAGAGTGAGATAGTTCCTCTATTGGAAAAAATTCAAGAAAAAGAGAGAAAGAATAAGAAACTTTTAGAAAAAGTAGATATAAATAAGCAAAGAGATTTCAATAGATTTATTAGTAAATATGTTGGTTTTGACTTTGAAAGAGGAGTAATGGCAGAGAGTGAACATCCATTTACTATGAACATAAACAAAAATGATGTGAGATTTACAACTAAATATATAGAAAATAATCCTATATCAGCAATATTTAGTACTATACATGAATCTGGACACGGTATCTATGAGCAACAGATTGGAGATGAGTTGCAGGGGACTATTTTAGCAAGTGGTGGTTCTATGGGAATACATGAATCACAATCAAGATTTTATGAGAATATTATAGGTAGAGATATTCATTTTTGGAAAGGGTTATATAAGAAAATGAGAGAGGAATACTCATTTTTAGAGAGAATATCATTAGAGGAGTTTTATGAGGAGATAAATTCAGTAGAAAGCTCTCTTATAAGGGTAGATGCAGATGAACTAACTTATTCATTGCATATTATGGTGAGATATGAGATTGAAAAAGGAATTATATCTGGGGAGATAAATGTTGAGAATCTACCACAGATTTGGAATGAAAAGATGAAAGAGTATTTAGGAGTAGTACCAGAAACTGATAGTGATGGAGTAATGCAAGATGTACACTGGGCAGCAGGACTTATTGGATATTTCCCATCTTATGCACTAGGAAGTGCTTACTCAGTTCAGATATATAACACTATGAAAAAAGAGTTAAATGTAGATGAAATCTTAGAAACTGGAGAGCTTTATAGGATAAGAGAGTGGTTAGGAGAGAAGATACATAGATTTGGAAAATTGAGAAGCACTACAGAGATAATTAAGGATGTTACAGGGGAAGAGTTAAATGCAAGATATTATATAGAGTATTTGAAAGAGAAATATGGTAAAATATATAATATCTAAATAGGAAAAGAGGTTAAAAATGGAGATATCGAGCAATATAATGCTATATATAATACTTGGTATAGCAACACTTTATATTTTGTATAAAAGTACAAGTATGATATTTAAGATAGGATTTATTCTATGTGTCACAGGATATTTGTATTATCAATATACTCAAGGATTATTATAATAAAGAGGGTTACCCCTCTTTTTATAATGTCTTAATTAAGATGTTGTTTTACTAAGAAAGTAGATTGTCCCTCTTTTTTATAATCTAAGTAGATACTATAATTTTTTTCATGGTATTGTAATACTTTATCTTTTGTTAGAAAAAATATTTTTGATAGAAATTGAATTGAAAAAATTTCAAAATTAATAATTATATTTCTGTTGTATAGCTCTTTTATCATCTTTAAAATAGAGCTATATAATTCAAAAAGGGAGGTAAAAGTTTCATTTCTTTTAAATAGTATAATCTCTTTTTTATAGTTATCTAAAGTTAAAAGTTTTAAAAGATAACTTTCAAAATTTTTAGGATTTATTTTTATAGCATAGTTTATTCTCTCTTCTATATACTGTTTTCCTTCAATATCAAGTATTTTTTTCATCTCATTATAGACATGATCAAAATTTTCAATTCTATCTTTAATTATATTTAATAAATAGTTTATAATTTTATTGTTTTCGTAATTGAATGTACAAATAAATTTTAATTTTAAAATTTTGGAGTTTTTATGATCAGAGGCTCTAACCTTTTCATAGACGATTTTTAATGTTGAATTATTATTGATATCCTCAATAATAGGAAGAAGAATATTCTTCTCAAAATCATAAAATCTACTATAGTTTTTATCATTTAAATTGAATAGTGTTTTTAAATTTTCAATATCAAAAATATATTCATTTTGCTTATCAAGAATAAATTTTTGATAAAGTAAGTGTGTGTATCTCTCTCTAAATTCAAGTAGATAATTTAGATTTAACTTGTTAAAAAAAGAGTTTTCATTAAAAGAGCTATAGAACTCTTGAGAAAAATTTATACAGATAATATTTTTGTCAATATGGAATGAAGATATTATAGATATATATGTAATTGGTTTGTCATCATAAGAGATGATAATATTTTTCTCTTTTAATTTTAAAAGATCGTAAAAAATATTTTTTTCCAACTCCTCATAGTCAAAGTATATTTTTTTCTCTAAAAAAATCTCTTTGCTGATTTCAGAGTAACGATTATAAGTATTATTTTTAAAAATAAGGAGAATAGCCTTATCCTTTTTTGTTAAAAATTTGTTAAAATCTATTTGAAAATTAGATAAATTCTTTTTAGTAAGATGTTGTATGAAAGAATTTTGCAATTTTTGAGTACCTCCTAAAAAAAAATACACACGAAAAAGATAAAAAAAGACTCTCGTTATATGTAAATAATATCATATTTTTATTGAAATATCAATTGAAATCAACGAAAATGAAATAAAAATGTCTGTTTTGACAGAAAATGAAATGTAATATATATTATAGGTACAAAAACATATGATATATGAAGTTGGAGGAGTATTTATGAAGAAGAAAGTTTATTTGTTTTGTTATGCAGGAATGTCAACTAGCTTATTAGTTGCAAAAATGAATAAAGTAGTGGAGAAATTTAATTTACCAATTGAGATAGAGGCTCATTCATATGCACAGGCTCATACAATAATACCAGAACAAAAACCTGATTGTATAGTATTAGGACCACAAGTAAAGTTTATGTTTGAAGATATGAAAGAAAAGTATGCACCAACTCCAGTAATGGTAGTAGATACAGCTGATTATGGAGCTATGAACGGAGAAAAAGTATTAAAAGAGATAATCAAAGTATTAAAGGGGGTAAATAATGAATAAATTAATGGGAAATTTGGAAAAAGTTTTAATGCCATTGGCTGAAAAAATCGGAAGAGATAAGTATCTAATATCTATTAGAGATGGATTCTTAGTTTCTTCACCACTATTAATAGTAGGATCTCTGTTCCTTCTAGTTGCCAACTTTCCAATACCAGGTTGGAATGAGTTTTGGGCAAAATTTTTTGGAGAGGGATGGGCAGATAAACTATCACATCCAGTATCAGCAACATTTGATGTAATGACAATATTAGCGGTTATAGGAATAGGATATAGTTATGGACGTCAAGAGGAGGTAAATGGAATAAACTCTGCAGCAATAGCTCTGGTATCATTCTTTATCTTAACACCATTTGTTATATCTTTTGTTCCTCAAGGTTCTTCAATTACTTATTCTGTAAGTGGTATACCATTAGGTTGGATGGGATCAAAAGGTGTTTTCGTTGGTATGTTTACAGCTATACTATCAGTAAAACTATTTGCTAAGATAATAAAGAAAGGAATAATTATAAGAATGCCTGAGGGAGTTCCACCTACAGTAGCAAAATCTTTCGAAGCTTTAATACCTTCAGCTATAGTTATGATAGTTGTATTTATAATAAAAACTTTATTTGAAATGACAGAATTTAATGATATACATACATTTATCTACAAGTTTTTACAGTTACCATTGGTATCTATAGGAGCAACTTTACCAGCTTGTGTTATTTCATATATATTCTTACACCTATTCTGGTTTTTTGGAATAAATGGTTCAAGTGTAGTTGGAGCTGTGTATAACCCGATACTAAAAGTTTTATCTATTGAAAACTTAGAGGCTTTCAAAACAGGAGCACCTCTACCTAATATAATAACAGGGCAATTCCAAGATATGTTTGCTACATTTGGAGGAGCTGGAAGTACATTATCATTGATAGTAGCAATGTTATTTGTATGTAAAAGTAAGAGAATAAGAAATTTAGGAAGCTTATCATTATTACCAGGAATATTTGGAATTAACGAACCAATTATCTATGGATTACCAATAATGTTAAATCCATTGATGTTAATTCCATTTATAATAGTTCCTACATTCAATATTATTGTAGCTTACTATGCTATGTTCTTTGGATTAGTACCATATACAAATGGTGTTCAATTGCCTTGGACAACACCAATTATCTTCTCTGGATTCTTAACAACAGGAATAAGAGGAGCAATTTTACAGGGAATACTATTCGTAATTGGAGTTTTAATATATATTCCATTTATCAAGATTATGGATAAACAATACTTAATGGAAGAAAATAAAGAAGAGGAGAAGGAAGAAGAGGATGATATCTCTTTTGAAGATGTTTCTTTTGATGATTTAGAGGTGTAACTATGACAAAGATAATGTTAGTATTAAATCAAACACAAGCTGGACAAGGTGGAGAGGAGAACTCTTCTCTGCCTCTAGCTGGAGAAAAGGGAGCTTTAGGGCCTGGAGTTATGATGGAACCATATCTAAAGAAGTTTGATGCTAAGATAATAGCAACAATATTCTGTGGTGACAAGAATTTTTTAGAGAATGAACTAGAAAATAGTAAAAAAATAGCAGCTATGGCAAAAAAACTTGAAGCTGATGTCATTGTTTGTGGACCAGCATTTAACTATGAAAGATTTGGAGAGATGTGTGGTTATTTAGTAAGATTCTTAAAAGAAAATACTAATATACCTTGTGTGGGAGCTATGAGTGAAGATAATCCAGCATATGAAAAATATAGTGGGTTAGATCTAGTAAAAACTCCTAAAAAAGGTGGAATAGGCTTAAATGATGCTTTGAAAAATATAGTTAAGAAAGCTGTTGAGTGCTGTGAAAAATAAAATTGAAAATTTGCTAAATAATTTAAAATCTGAGATAGAGAGAGATTTTTCAGCTTTAATCTCAATTAGGAGTTTAAAAGGAGAAAAGGAAGAGGGTTATCCTTTTGGAAGAGAGATAGGAAAAGTCTTAGAAACGGGATTAAATATAGGGAAAAAACTAGGATTTAAAACAAGAAATTTAGATGGTTATGCTGGAATATTGGAGTTGGGAGAATCTGATGACTATATAGGAATTTTTGGACATCTAGATGTGGTTCCAGAGGGTACAGGTTGGAAAACTCCACCATATACTTTGACAAAAGATAGTGGGAAATTCTATGCTAGAGGTGTATTAGATAATAAAGGACCAATATTAGCTTGTATCTACAGTGTAAAAATTTTAAGAGAGTTGGGAATAAATTTTAATAGAAAAGTTAGAATAGTTTTGGGAACAGATGAAGAGAGTGGAATGAGTGACATGAACTACTATCTTTCTAAGGAGAAGCCCCCAGTTATGGGATTTACTCCTGATTGTAAGTTTCCAGTAGTATATGGAGAGAATGGGGTATTGAGAATAAAACTTACTTATCCTCTACTTGAGGGAAAAAGTCATAGATTAGAGAGAATAGAGGGAGAGTATTCAAAAGCTTTTATTCCAGATTATACAAAAATCTGTTATCAAAATGGTGAAAAAATAGAAGAAATAGTTGGTGAAGGGAAAAAAGCTCCTTCAAATAATCCATACTTAGGAAGCAACTCGCTAATTAATGCTATCTCTTCAATTTCAGATGAGATATTGGAAAAATTAGATGCTGGATCTGCTTTTAAAGAGATATTGGATCTATTTTCAGATGTTTATGGAGAGAGATTGGGAATAAAGTATAAGAATCCTGAGACAGGAGAGGTCTTAGTGAGCTTGTATGAGATTAAGAAAAATGAGGGAAAACTAGAGGTATATTTAAGTGTAAGATACCCTGTTAATTGTAGTGAAAAAATTATAGTTGAAGAGATTGAAAAAAGAGTTAGTGGTAAGTTTGAAATTGAATTTTCAATGCCAAGTGTAGTTAAGGATAGAGAGGGTGAAATGGTTAGAAAGATGTCTGAAGCATATTTGGAGATGACTAACCTAGATAGCACTCCAGTTACTACTACAGGTGGAACTTATGCTAGAAAAGTACCTAATATAGTAGCTTTTGGACCATCTTTTCCAAATGAAAAAGGAATTGCTCACAACAGAGATGAATATATAGAAGAGGAGCATTTTTATAAATTAATAAAAATATATGCTTTGGCAATTTATAAGTTACTAGAGATAGAATAATAAAAAAAAGACTGAGGAGTTTGAGATTCTTCAGTCTTTTTTATACTCATGCAATGAATTGTACAGCGATAGCATGTTTAAGAGAACCATTAAGAGCAGT
>JAHHSZ010000080.1 GCA_020024915.1 Fusobacterium sp.
TGTTAATCAACTTCTTAATTTTATACACTCTTTTGATATCTCACCTATATCTCTCTCTATCTCTTCTCATAGGTTAATTTACCATCTAAAGAGTAAGTCCTAGCCTCAATCTCTTTTCCATTTTTATACAGATACTCTTCACTAATTTTTCCATTTGTATAGTAATATCTCTGTATTCCATCTCTTTTTCCATTTAGATAGTTCTCCTCTGAAACTATCATTCCATCAACATAATTTACCCATTTTCCATCTTTTTCATTATTTTTATAAAAACCTTTTTCAGAAACTTTATTTTTAGTATCGTATACTAGATAATTTCCATCTAAAATACCATTTTTAAACTCTGTTTCCTTTTTAAAATATGATTTTCTTGAAAAATCTGTTGGAATATAGTTGATTATTTTTCCATCTAACTCTCCATTTTCATTATAGTTATAAATATCTACATTTTTTCCAAGCTCATCATATCTCTTCCACTCACCACTTCTAAATCCATTTACATAAATACCCAGTGTCACTATCTTACCATCTCTACTATACTCTTTATACTCACCATTAAGTAGATTATTTCTATAATTTTCCTCACTTAAAATTTTTCCATCTGAATAGTAATTTTCAACTTTTCCCTCTTTTTGACCTCTAATATAGTTAATTTTTCTTAAAAGTTCTCCATTCTCATTATAAATATTGACATATCCATCTAAATATCCTTCTCTATAATTTCCATTTTCTTTTATATTTCCATTCTCATAGTAATTTGAGTAAACTCCATTCAAAACTCCCTCTTGATAGTTTTCCTCTGAAATCAACTTTCTAGCTCTATTGTATCTTTTCCATACCCCTGCTTTCTTATTATTTACAAAGTTTCCCTCTAGCTCCAAACCACCATTATAGTTGTTTAAATAGTAATATCCATCTCTCATATCATTTTTATACTCCACTTCAGATAATACTCTTCCACCTATATACTCTATACTTTTCCCCTCTTTTTTCCCTAAATTATAGTTTATTTCAACCTCTTTTTGTCCATTACTATTGGATCTAATAATTTTTTTATCCAACTTATCTGAATTATACTCTCCAACTATCTTTACATTTCCATTCTCATAGTTTTCATAAAACTTTCCATTCTTTATTCCACTGTCATAATTTATCTCTTTAGCTATAATTCCATTTGAATAGTATTGAGCTTCCTTTCCATTTTTAAATCCAGTTATATAGTTTATCTCTCTCTTTATCTTTCCATTACTATAATACTCTATCTCTCGTCCATCTTTTAATCCATCTATATAGTTTTTTTCACTTTTTACAGTTCCATCACTATAGTATTCATACTCCACTCCATTTTTTTTATATGCCTTCACTACTTTCTTTGGCTTAGTAATATCATTCTCTCTTTGAGCTTCTTTTTTCATCTCCAGTATTTTTTTTTGTTTTTCTGGAATAACATCACCATTACTTATCTTATCTAACTTTTTATTGAGTTCAGCTACAACTCCACCTACCTCTCTTCTTATTTTTAAAATTTCACTACTTTTTTCCTCAATTTTTACCTTACTACTCATTGCTTTTATCCCAAAATATATAATCCCTGATATAGATAGCACTATTAATACTATTACTATAGTTGCTAATCCAAAATCTTTTTTTCTATCTCTCATGCTATATCTCCCTTAATATATTATATTTAATTATACAACACTCTATCTAAATAAGAAAAGAAAATTTTTATATAATTTATACAAAAAAAGAGATATTATTTTCTAAAATTTAGAAAATAATATCTCTCAATTCAACCTTTCATAACTATTTTGCTTCTGCTATTTCACAAGCTTCACAAGTAGCTCCATTTAATTCTCTTTCAGCTAATATATCTTCGATATGCTCTTTTGTTTCTGTTAAAGCTTCTACAGACATATCTTCATAGTTTACAGTATCACAAGTTTTGATATTGATTCCTTGAGTTCTTAAAAAAGCATCTACCTTTGCTTTATTTTTTTTGTATAGGTAGTATCCTGCTACTGTTACTCCTATTCCTACTGCTGCTCCCACTACATGAGCTTTTGTTACATTTCCATTTCCACCAAATCCAAATCCGAACATGGCTATACCTCCTATTATTTATTTATTGTTATATACTTTTCTGTACTTTTTGATGTATTTTTATGTTTTCTAAAAAATATGTGATAAATTAAATCTCCTATATTATCTATGCTATTGTCTTCAGATACATTTGCTATATAGTAGTCTTTATCTTCCTGTTTATTCTTTATTCTAAAAAATTTAACCTCTTTAGCTTCATTATTTGTAGAGATTAGGTGTCTACCAAATGTTGTTAACCATATCATAGCTACTATTGAAAGTTTTGGAGTATTCAAAAATGATTTTATCAAATACATAGCTGGTAAAATCTCTAAATCAAATACACCTTTTCTATTAGTTTCAATACAAGCATGTTCTAATATTGCTGCTGAAGTTAAAGATATAGAAAACCAGTTCATTATATTCTGTAATCTATTATCACTCTTATTCCATAACATATTGATTCCTGACATTGCAATAGATGCTCCTGAATAGATAGCAAAACTCTCTATTGCTTTTTGCTCTACTCCATCTAATAATTTTATTGGCATCATTCCATTTTCAATAGAAAAAGCTGTCAATATCTTATAGATAATCTCCTGTAGATTTATTTTTTCAGGATTAAAAGTTGCTACTACACTCTTAGTAACTAGACTGTATCTTAATTCTATACATTCATTATCCTTAGTAACATTATATTTAAATGTTTCAAAACATTTAAGTGGCTCAGATAACTTTAATCTAACTCTGTTAGGTAACTTATGTATCAATGTTACATTGAGTTTTTTCATCAATCTCTCCTTAATTTTTTAATTTATATTTTAAAAGTTTTAAAGAATTTCCTACAACTAATATTGTTGTCATATTGTGCATAACTGAACTATATATTGCTGGTAATATTCCTGTAGCACCTAATACCAATGCAAATGAGTTAATACCAATTGCCATTGCAAAGTTTTCTTTTATTGTTTTTACAGTTTTTTTAGATAGTCCAATTACCTCTGGTACCAATAGTGGATCATCTTTTGTAATTGTTATATCTGCTGCCTCCATAGCCACATCAGTTCTAGTACTTCCCAATGCCACTCCTATATTTGCATATGAAAGAGCTGGTGCATCATTTATTCCATCTCCTATCATTATCACATTACTTCCTCTAGATTGAAGTGCCAATATGTTCTTAGCCTTGTCTTCTGGTAATAACTCTGATTCATAACTATCTATTGACATCCTTGATGCTATTGTTTGTGCTTGTTGTTCCAAGTCTCCAGTCAATAATACTATCTCATCAATTCCCTGTCCTCTAAGTCTATTAATTGTCTTCTTAATATTCTCTCTAGGTGGATCAGTAACACCTATAAGTCCTATTAACTTACTATCTTTCGCTATATAGATTAGAATTTCTCCTCTACCTAAAATTACTTTTACCTCATCATTGAAGTCTTCAGTAAAGATTCCATTTTCCTCCATAAATTTCTTACTACCAACTCTAACTATGCTCTCTTCAACTGTAGTCTCTATTCCTCTAGCAACAATAACTTTATTCTCACTGTGAGTAGGTATCTCAAGTCCTCTATCCTTTATCTCATTTAAAATTGCTACTGCCAATGGATGTGTTGAAGTCTCTTCAGCTGCTGCTGCATAAGTTAACATCTTATTTTCAGTTAACTCTTTATCTAAAACTTTTATTGTCTGTACACTGGGTCTACCCTCTGTTATTGTTCCAGTCTTATCAAAAATTATTGTATCTGCTTTGGAAATCTCCTCAATATAGTTACTTCCCTTGATTAAGATTCCATTTTTTGCTGCTGTGTTTATTGCTGCAGAAAAAGCTGCTGCTGTTGACAATCTTATTCCACAAGAGTAATCTATCACAAGCATACTCATTGCTTTTTGAATGCTTTTAGTTGTTCCATAAACTATTGCAGCCAACAAGAAGTTTAAAGGTATTAGTTGTGCTGAAAAGTTATCAGCATAGTTTTGTATCTGTGCTTTGTTAAAATTAGCGTCTTCAACTAGTTTTATAATTCTTGAAACCGTTCTCTCGTCTCCAACTTTTTCAGCTTCTATTGTTATATTTCCATTTTTTATAATAGTTCCAGCAAATACATTTTCTCCAACCTTTTTAGTTATAGGCATATATTCACCTGTTATAGAAGACTGATCTATATAAGCTTCACCTTTTATAATAGTTCCATCAACACTTATCTTTTCTCCTGTTTGAACTACTATCTTATCTCCCTTATCAATCTCTTCTATTGCTACTTTTTGGATACTACCATTTTCCATTACCTTCCATACATAGTTTTCTCCTACACTTAGCATATCTTTGATAGCCCCTCTTGTTTTCTTCATTGTATAAACAGTCAGAAGCTCTGCAAACTCTTCCATTATCATAATTGTTAAAGCTGTTTTTTCTTTTCCTAAAAGTAAGCTACTTATTATAGCACTTGAACTCAGTGTATCTGCATTAGGTCTCTTATTTTTTATTAAGCTCCCCAATCCATTAGATATTACTGGAGCTGCTAGTGATATCACTCCAAGAGTATTAGGATTTAAAAATCTTCTTATCCCAGCTACTGGTGTTAGAGGTGCCTTCTTAAAAAAGTTATAAACTAACATTACACTGGCAGCACCTATTTTTTTGATAATCTCCTCTGGCGACTCCTCTTGTAATTTTCTCTCAATTACAATATTTTTACTGCTCTCTGTTCTCTCATTTCTATAAATCTCAACAAGATATACATTTAAAGTATTTTGAATAAGAGATATTAAGTTGTCATCAGTGACACTTATGTCATCAAAATATATTACTACTGTTCCTGTCACTGCACTTATTTTTGCACTCTCTATATATCTTACCTGCTCTAGCTGTTTCTCTATTTCATTTTTTAATCTTCCCAAGAATTTTAAAGCTCTAGATTTTATACGAACCCTTCCTCTTATCTTATGTATTACTTCACAATATAAAAGATGACTATTAGTTCTTCCTTTCATACTATCTTCCTTTCTTTAATTCTTTATAAAGAATCTCATAAAATTTATCTAAATTTTCCTCTATCTCTTTTACAGACATATTTTTGTACACATCTTCATTATCAACTATTTTCTTCCATACGAAATTTAACCATTCAACTATCTTCTTTTCATTAGTCAGTTGTGGATTATATTTTACAAGAATCTTACTTGTGACATATGAGTAAGTTATCTCCTCAATTCCATTTTCTAACTTTATTATACTTGTTGTATAGTGTTCATATTTTTTCATATCCTCAGGAACCTTATCTAATCCTGGAATCTGTAGTCTCAGTCTTCCTGATATACTGTGTACAACCTTTATCTTATTAAAATATAGAAATGCTGTTTTTAAAAGACTGTTCACTATTTTCCTCCTCCTTTAGATACCATATTAAATCCCCACCATAATAGATTAACTCCATTAGGCATTATTGGATTTTGTCTTATTTTTTTTATTCCATTAATTATAAATAAAAGAGCGATTACACTTTTTAGATCCAATATTCCTTTTGTTTTATTGTAAATTGCAAAATCTACACTTTCAACAATTTCCTTCATTCCAGAAAATATTTTTCCCTCTCTTTTAGTAAATACTTCCTCTTCTAACTCTAAAATGTTTAAGATTGCTCCAATCAAAGTTAATGGTTCAACTACATTCTCATCAAACTTTACAAGAATACTCCCCACCAAAGGATTTACAGATAGACTTTCAATCCCATTCAGTCCTACTAATCTGTTTTTTAACTCCTGACTTTTCTCTTCATCTCCTATCAGAGAGTTTACTTTAAGTCTTATCCTTCCATTAATATAGTGCTGTATTTCCAGTATTCCATAGAAATCTGGGAGCATTTTTTTATTCATTTAATCACCCTCTACTTATAATTTATACCCATTTAATTTATTTTCTTAGTATACACCTTTTTTTACAATAATTCAAGATTTTTCAAAAAAATTATTTTGAATAATATTTAATTATTTTGTAATCTTTATATATATTTTGACTACCAAAAAAAAATAAAGCAGTGTTCAACTGCTTTATTTTTTAACTCACTTTTTTTCTATTAATATATCTTTTACACTGCTGTTGTACATTATATCCTAACAAAACCCCAAGTATAAAATCTTCCTCTGGTGAAAAATCTCTTAAAGAGCTCTTCTTAAATCTCTTTAAAACATCTATACACTCCTTGGTTCCGAAAAAGACATTCACATATCCAGATTTTAAATTCTCAAGGATATATTCATAGTTGCACTTACTTAACCTATCTTTTATTAATTCAAAATTCTCTGTAGTAGTTGTTAAAAGAGCTAAACTTCTAAGTCCTTTATTCAGTTCATACATCATATGAAAAAATACCCCAAGTTCATTTCTCTTTTGTTCACTCATTTTATTTTACCTTCTCAACCCAAGCATTTATTCTCTCATCTGTTAAATTGCTCTGATTATTATCATCTATTACAAGACCTACAAACTCATCATCTACTACTGCTTTTGAACCACCAAAAGAATATCCATCAGTTGATGTTTTTCCTACTAAATTAATTCCCATATCTTTTATCTCTTCATAAATTGTTCCTATTCCATCTACAAATGTATCTCCAAATCCCTCCTGGTCTCCTACTCCGATAAATGCTACTTTTTTACCTGCTAAATTTTTAGTTTTTAATTTATCTAAAGCATCAAACCATTCATCTTGTAGATCTCCCATTCCCCAAGTAGATGTTGCAAAAATAACAAATTCAAACTCTTCAACTTTATCAATCTCACTAGCTGGAAAAACTTCTGCTCCTAATAATTCTCCTACTTTTCCTGCTACCATTTCAGTTGTTCCTGTTGTACTTCCAAAGAAAATTGCTGTTTTCATCCTATTCCTCCTTGTATTATCTTATTGAATTAATTATACTCTATTTTATTTTGTTTGTCAAATTATTTTTATAAAAAATATTAATCGAATCATATAATATAGAATTTA
>JAHHSZ010000081.1 GCA_020024915.1 Fusobacterium sp.
ATACTATTTTATAATATTTTATACTTAAAATGTACTTTTTTTTCTAAAAATATATAAAAACAATTTTAAATTGTTATAAATAAAGTTTTTTATAAAAAACTATTGACAAAAAAGAAAAAATATTATATATTTACTGTATAAGAATTAGCACTCTTGAATAGTGAGTGCTAACAAAAAGGTGGTTAAAATGTCTATAACAGATAGAGAAAAGTTAGTATTAAATGCTATAGTGAATTATTATCTCACTTTCGGAGATACTATAGGCTCTAGGACATTGGTAAAAAAATATGGAATAGATTTTTCATCAGCAACTATTAGAAATGTAATGGCTGATTTGGAAGATATGGGATTTATAGCAAAAACACATACTTCTTCTGGAAGAATTCCTACTGACAAAGGGTATAAATATTATCTTGAAGAACTTTTAAAAGTAGAGAAATTAACTAAACAAGAGAAAGAAAATATTGAGTTAGTGTATGAAAATCGTGTAAATGAATTAGATATGCTTTTGCAGCAAACTTCTTCACTATTATCAAAACTAACTACATATGCTGGAATTGCTATGGAACCAACTGTAATAATGGAAAAAGTTAAAAAAGTTGAGTTAGTGCATATTGATGATTTCATGATTGTAGTAATTATTGTTTTAGATAATAGATCTGTAAAAACTAAGAAATTAGTACTCACATCTCCTATCAGTAGAAAGGAGTTAGCTAATATTGCTCTCAAATTAAATGAAAAAATTCTATTAGAGGATCTGAACCCAGTTGATATAGAGAACTACATCGTAGGAAAGAATGAGATTATTACAGATGCAGCTGACCATTATGAAGATGAAGGAAAACTATTTATTAATAATGTTCCAAGTATTTTTAGAGATAAACATGTAAATGATGTTTCTGAAGCACTGGAGTTATTCCATCATAGAAGAGATATAAGAGGAATATTTGAACATATAATTAATACTAAAAAATCTACAAATGGAAGAGTAGAGGTAGTTTTTGGTGACGAGCTTGGAATTAAAGGATTAGAAGATTACAGTTTTGTGTATTCAACTTATAATATAGGTGATTCTCAAGGTGTTATTGGAGTAATTGGTCCAAAAAGAATGGCTTATTCAAAAACAATGGGATTAATTAAATATGTAACTCAAGAGGTAAATAAGATAATAAATAAAAATCAGATTGAGAGAAAGGAAAAAACAGATGTTTAAAAAGAAAGATAACAAAACTGAAGAGATAAAAGAAAAAAAAGAGTGTGGTTGTGAATCAGATTGCAACTGTACTTGTAAAGATGAAAATAAAGTGGAAGAGTATAAATTTGAGGATATTCTAGCTCTTAAAGATGAAGAGATTGGAAAATTAAAAGCTGAAGTTGAGGATTGGAAACAATCGTACTTAAGAAAGCAAGCTGAATTCCAAAACTTTACTAAAAGAAAAGAGAAAGAGATGGAGGAGCTTAGAAAGTTCGCTTCTGAAAAAATAGTAACTAAACTTTTAGACGGATTGGATAACTTAGAAAGAGCTATTTCTGCTTCTGAAGCTACTAAAGATTTTGATGGACTGGTAAAAGGTGTTGATATGATTCTTGGTCAATTAAAAGGGATCATGGAAAGTGAAGGTGTAGAACCTATTACTGCAGAAGGAAAATATGATCCTATTTACCATCACCCAGTTATAATTGAAGATAGCCAAGAGTTTGAAGATGACCATATTATATCAGAACTTCAAAAAGGTTATACAATGAAAGGTAAAGTAATTAGACCATCTATGGTCAAAGTTTGTAAAAAAGGATAATAAATAATTAATTTAAATACAAAATTAAGAGTATTTTAGGAGGTTTTAAAATGAGCAAAATAATTGGTATTGACTTAGGAACAACAAACTCTTGTGTATCAATAATGGAAGGAGGTAACGTAACTGTTATCCCTAACTCAGAAGGAGCAAGAACTACTCCATCAGTAGTAAACATAAAAGAAAATGGAGAGATTATTGTAGGAGAAATTGCAAAAAGACAAGCTATTACTAATCCTACTTCAACTGTAAGTTCAATCAAAACTCATATGGGATCAGATTATAAAGTAGAGATATTTGGGAAAAAATATACTCCACAAGAAATTTCTGCTATGATATTAAAAAAATTAAAAAAAGATGCTGAAGCTTACTTAGGAGAAGAGATTAAAGAGGCTGTTATCACAGTCCCTGCATATTTTACTGACTCTCAAAGACAGGCTACTAAAGATGCTGGAGCAATAGCTGGGCTAGATGTAAAAAGAATCATAAACGAACCTACTGCTGCTGCATTAGCATATGGATTAGAAAAGAAAAAAGAGGAAAAAGTTCTTGTATTCGACTTAGGAGGAGGAACTTTTGATGTATCAGTTCTTGAAATTGCTGATGGTGTAATAGAAGTTATGGCAACTGCTGGGAACAATCACTTAGGTGGAGATAACTTTGATGATGCCGTTATCAAATGGTTAACAAGTGAATTCAAAAAAGAAACTGGAATAGATTTATCTAATGATAAAATGGCATACCAAAGATTGAAAGATGCTGCTGAAAAAGCTAAAAAAGAGTTATCATCGATGATGGAAACTTCAATCTCTTTACCATTCATTACTATGGATGCTACAGGACCTAAACACTTGGAGATGAAGTTAACAAGAGCTAAATTTAATGATTTAACTAGACACTTGGTAGAAGCAACTCAAGGACCTACAAAAACAGCTCTCGCAGATGCTAATCTATCGCCAAATGAAATTGATGAAATCTTATTAGTAGGAGGATCTACAAGAATACCAGCTGTTCAAGAGTGGGTAGAATCGTTCTTCACTAAAAAACCTAACAAAGGAATAAATCCAGATGAAGTAGTTGCTTCAGGAGCTGCTATTCAAGGTGGAGTATTAATGGGAGACGTTAAAGACGTATTACTACTAGACGTAACTCCATTATCATTAGGAATTGAAACTCTTGGAGGAGTATTTACTAAGATGATAGAGAAAAATACAACTATTCCTGTTAAAAAATCACAAGTTTATTCAACAGCAGTAGATAACCAACCAGCTGTTACAATCACTGTATTACAAGGTGAAAGAGCTAAAGCTGCTGACAACCATAAATTAGGAGAATTCAACTTAGAAGGAATCCCTGCAGCTCCAAGAGGTGTGCCTCAAATTGAAGTAACTTTTGATATAGATGCTAACGGAATCGTTCATGTATCAGCTAAAGATTTAGGAACAGGAAAACAAAATACTGTAACTATCTCTGGATCAAGTAACTTATCTAAAGAAGATATTGATAGAATGACTAAAGAAGCTGAAGCTAATGAAGCTGAAGATAGAAAATTCAAAGAGTTAGTTGAAACTAGAAACAAAGCAGATATGTTAATCTCTTCTACTGAAAAATCATTAAAAGAGTATGGAGACAAAGTAACTGAGCAAGAGAAAAAAGATATTGAAGCTGCCATAGAAGAGCTTAAAAAAGTAAAAGATAGTGAAGATAAAGAGGCTATTGATAAAGCTATGGAGCACCTATCTCAAGTAGCACACAAATTTGCTGAAGAAATCTATAAAGAAGCTCAAGCTAAAGCTCAAGCAGGTCAAGCAGAAGCTGGACAAGAAACTAAAAAAGCTGATGATGATGTAGCCGAAGCTGAAGTAGTAGACTAATATAGATTTAAAAGATAGATTTAAAAGGGAAGATGGGGATAGCCCCTCTTCCCTTATCTTAAATTTAAGAGATAATGGGAGAATAATTATGGAAATAAAATTAAATAACGGGCTACTTGAAGTTAGAGTGGAGAGTTTGGGAGCTGAGTTAGTAGGATTAAGAGATTTAAAAACTAATAGAGAGTATATGTGGCAGCAAGATCCTAAATTTTGGGCTAAATGCTCACCAATACTATTTCCATTTATAGGAGCGTTGAAAGAAAGTAGATACTTTTATAATGGAGAAAAGTTTAGTATAACTACAAGACATGGATTTGCAAGAGATTATGAATTTACTATTAATTCTCAAGATAAAAATTCAGTAGAATTTCTATTTGAAGGGAATGAAACTACTAAAAAATCTTATCCTTTCAACTTTCAACTTTATTTAAAATATATACTAGTTGGAAAAAAATTGAGATTGGAGTATAGGGTTGAAAACTTAGATGACAAAAAAATGTACTTTTCACTAGGAGCCCATCCTGCATTTGCAACCCCTATCTCTGAAAATATTGATTACTCTGATTATTATATTGAATTTGAAAAAGAGGAGAGCGGAGAGGTTAAAGTATTAGAAGGTGGTTTTGTTAACCCTGAACTTACTAAAAAAGTATTTGATGGAAAGAAAATCCCATTAGCTAAAGAGACTTTTAAAAATGATGCCCTTGTTATTGAAAATCCTAATTCATATAAAGTAAATATAAAAAATGATAAAAATGGTTACAATGTGAGTTTCTCTTATGAAGGATTCAAATATATGGCTTTCTGGAATGTTCCTGGTGCTGAATATGTTTGTTTAGAACCTTGGTGCGGAATAACTGACTATACAAATTCAAGTGGTAACATAGAAGATAAGCAAGGTATTGAGATACTTGAAGGGAATGAAAATTTTATAAGAAATATTGAAATAGAAATTCTTTAATTAAAAAAATTATGATATAATAGTTAGGTATATATTAAAATTTTAGAAGGAGAGAATATTAAATGGCAGAAAAAAGAGATTATTATGAAGTTCTTGGTATATCTAAAGGAGCTTCAGATGATGAAATAAAAAAAGCATATAGAAAAGCAGCCATGAAATACCACCCTGATAAATTCAGTAATGCAAGTGATAAAGAGAAAAAAGATGCTGAAGATAAATTCAAAGAAGTTAACGAAGCATATCAAGTGTTATCTGATAGTCAAAAGAAAGCTCAATATGATCAATTCGGACATGCAGCTTTTGAACAAGGAGCTGGTGGATTTGGTGGCGGAGCTGGATTTGGTGGAGCTGGTGGATTTGAAGATATATTCAGTTCATTCTTTGGTGGTGGTGGAGCTGGATTCGGTGGATTTGGTAGCGGATTCGGTGGTTCGTCTAGAAGAAGTTATGTAGAACCTGGTAGAGATTTGAGATACCAAGTTGAGATTACTCTAGAAGAAGCTGCTACTGGTGTAGAAAAAACTATAAAATATAAGAGAAATGGAAAATGTCCTAGCTGTAATGGTTCAGGTGCTGAAGCTGGAAGTTCTATGAAAACTTGTCCTAAGTGTAATGGTAGAGGATATGTTGAAGTTACTCAGAGAACTATCTTAGGTAATATGGTCAGTCAATCTGAATGTAGTGAATGTCATGGTAAAGGAAAAATTCCTGAAAAAAAATGTAAAACTTGTGGTGGAACAGGTATTACAAAAGAAACAGTTGAGAAAAAAATAAAAATTCCTGCTGGAATAGAAGATGGACAAAAACTTAGACTTGATGGTATGGGAGAAGCTAGTGAAAATGGTGGTCCAAATGGAGATCTTTACATTGTAATCAGGGTAAAAGATCACGCTATTTTTGAAAGAAGGGGTATGGATATCTACTGTGAAATCCCTATCAAATTTACTACTGCTGCTTTGGGAGGAGAAGTTGAGATCCCTACTCTAAAAGGTAAGAAAAATATGAAAATTCCTGCTGGAACTCAAACTGGTAAGATGTTCAGAATGAGAGGAGAGGGAATACAAGCATTGAGAGGATCTATGGTAGGAGATGAGATCATACAAGTTGTTGTAGAGACTCCAATAGATCTAAACGAGAACCAACAAAAGCTATTGAGAGCCTTTGAAGATAGTTTAAAAGATAAAAATTACAAAAAACATAAAACTTGGTTAGATAAAGTTAAGTCTTTTTTTAAATAATTTGAAAAATAAGATATTTTATGCTATACTTAAGGAAAAATAACTTTTATAGGGGGATCACAAATGGAACAATTATTTGGTAAATACAGTGGTATGATCATAACTTTCGTTATCTGGATTGCTGTGTTTTATTTCCTATTAATACAACCAAACAAGAAAAAACAGAAAAAACAACAGGAGATGTTAGATTCAATTAAAGAAGGTACAGATGTTTTAACTATTGGTGGAATAAAAGGAACAGTAGTTTCTGTATTAGGAGATTATGTTGAAATAAGAGTGGATAAAGGAGTTAAATTAACTTTCAGAAAATCTGCAATTTCTACAATTTTACAATAATTGGATAGACAGAGGGTGAGATAATTACTTTACCCTCTTTTTTCTTAATGATATGGAGAGATAAATGAAAAAATTATTAATACTATTTTTGATTTTGGGAAATTTTTGTTTGGCAGGAACTATCAGTTCAGTAAGTGAAAAGGAGAGCAAACTGTCCTTTCTATTCTTAGGGAGTACAAAACCAACCTACCAAATAAGTTATGATTCCTATAATAGATTGATTTTCCTTGAGTTTCCAGGAAGCAATATGTCTACAAAATTAAATGATAAAAACTATACTTCAAAATATGTTGAGGATTTTTCAACTGTTAACTATGATGGATCTGTTGGATTTTTTATCAAATTAAATAAAAATATATCTTATTCAACATCTTTTAGTGGTAATGATTTTATTCTTTCATTCAATGATAAGAGTGGTAAGAAACAGTATACCATAGCTATTGACGCTGGTCACGGTGGTAAAGACTCTGGAGCAGTTGGTTATAAAAAATATTATGAAAAAACAATAGCTCTTTCTGTAGCAAAATATCTAAGAGATGAACTTCAAAAAGATTTTAATGTGGTTATGACAAGAGATAGTGATGTATTTGTAACTTTAGGAAACAGACCTAGAATAGCTAATAAAGCTAAGGCAAATATGTTTGTAAGTATCCATGTTAACTCTGCTATTAAAAATACTCTATCTGGAGTTGAAGTATTCTATTTCTCTAAAAAATCATCACCTTATGCTGAAAGAATAGCTGCTTTTGAAAACAGTGTTGGTGATAAATATGGAGAGAAAACAAGTAACATTGTACAAATAATGGGTGAACTTGCCTATAAGAAAAATCAGGAAATCTCTATTG
>JAHHSZ010000082.1 GCA_020024915.1 Fusobacterium sp.
TATATTCTAATGTCTTCCATCAAAAAAGCTTATTGTAGTTATATCTTCTTCAAAAGAAAAATATTGCTTTTTCCCAATGAAAGTTTGATTATTTTCTCTCTTTACTGCTGTTACATAGAAGCCCCAGAAGTTTTTATCTGTATAAGCGAAAAACTTGGTTTCTCCGTTGAATATTGTGTCTAAATCATCTTGTTCAAAATGGTTATCTAATAATTCTAATACTCTTTGTTCATCTTCCTCTTTATAAAACTCCGGTTTGTTTATGTAAGTAAAGTGTTTCTTTATCTCTTCCTCTTTATTTTTTAAATATAGTGGTAATATTTCTGTGGCTGAAATCTTTTTAATAGAACCAGCACTTGCCCCTGCTTGTTCCCCTGTTCTCAATATCTCAACCTCTTCTCCAGTATATTTTGTTCCATGTAGAGAGTATGGAACAATAGGAATATCGTTTTTGACTGCTACCCTTATATTTCCTATTTTACTTGAATTTAAGTATTTTATAGCTCCATCAAGACAGCTAATTTTTAGTTGTTGTTCATCTTCTTCTAAGTTTCTTCTAAAGTCTACCATCTTTCCTGGAACAAACTCTTTTAACACCTCATCAAATAGATTTACTTTACATGTTTGTCCACTAAGTTTTATTAATGAATAATCAAATATTATTCCAGTTTCATAATAAAGTGTTAAAAATCTTCTAAAGATTTCATATATATCCCCTTTTATCAATTTTATAATCTCACTTTTATTGATTATAAGATTAGGAAAAGTACTTATATTTCTCATAAATCCATTATCATATATATTCAAATTCCAGCTAGGTAAAACTGTTGATGATAAATCACTACTTTCAAAATAGACACTATCAAACTTTGTTCTAACTATTGTAGTCTTTCTAAATAACTCTTTCTTTAATTCTTCAGCTATCTCCCACATAAAAAAGAAGTTATTTTTTACTTTAGAGTAAACATCACTAGCTCTATTTTCAAAGTCAGCAAACTTTGTAGGAATAGTTTTTTCTGCCTTTTCATATTCAGCTTCTATATTTTTATATATCTCTTTAACCCCTTTTTCATCTATATCTCTATATATCAACTCTCCAATATTAGGGATTAGCTCATTTATTCCTAAATCTTTTTTATTTTGATAATGCTGTGCTAAAAGAATTTTTAAATATTGCATAATTCTATATGTAATATTATTTCCACCAAAACTTTCCTCGCTATTTTCAAAAGTAGTTTTTATATCTATATCATAGTTTATTTCTTCTGAATTTATCTTGAATACACAAGAAGCTAAGTCTGTTGTTCCTCCACCACAATCTATTATAAGAGCCTTATACTCCTCTCCATCAACAAATTTATTTTTATATATAATATTTTCAATTGAGTTATATAAAACTGCTACTCCTTCATCTAAGGCATTCTCCTCTATTATCTTATAATCTGGCAAAATCTCTTTAAACATCATTAAAAATTCATTTTTCAATTTTACAGGGGTAGTTATATGAATGTTTTTAAACTTACATTTAAAAAGGGTTTCAGCTCTATACATTATATAATCAATATACGCTTTAACTATTTTCTTTCTCTCTATATATCTGATATCTCCATTTTCATCAACAATTCTCTCTTTTTGCTCAATTGATTTTACCCAATTTTTTATACCATAAAATACACTTCCTTTTAGATTATAGTTATTCTCTTTTAATAATTCTTCCACTTCATATCCAAAAGCATACTCTATATTATCTTCATTAAAACAATTTTTTATATATACAACTGTTGGTATTACATTTGAGTAATTGTCAAGTCCTTTAGGAAATTTCACATAATTTGTTTTATCTAATTGAATATGTTCACTCAATATCTTATGTTGTGGTAAATTTTTTATATAATATTTATCTAGATATACCCCAGCTGTTGTATTGGCTGTTCCAAAATCTATACATAATGGAGTATCTGTTGTTTCTAAATCTAAAAAAAGGAAACTATCTAGTGGTACTTGATAATAATTTAAAGACATAGGAAGTTTATTCTCTTCATCAGCATAGTATGAGTTAAATAAAAATTTCTCATCACTTCTACCAAAGAATAATAAAGAATAGTTCTGATTCTTTAAACCATTTAATCTAAGTAATTTTTCATCACTTTTAATAAAAAAGGTATTTTCTCCTCCTTTTCTATCTCTAACAAGTTGAAAAACTCCACATAAATAACTGTTTCCATTTAATAAAAATATATTATTATCTGATATATGTTCTGGGATTGTAACCTTATAGTCATCTTCTTCTGTAAGTGGCATTCCTTTATAAATGACAATTTTATGAGGAATTTTGATATTGTTCGAATCATTTAATCTGAATCCAAGTTTTGTATCAAGTAAATCTTGTAACCTTTCCATTCCAAACTCTTTGTATGTGTCTATACAGTAGACTTTTTCTCTACTCCTATATTTCAATATTATGTTAATTAACTCTGTTCTATTCAGATTTTCTCTAAATCCCTCCACCAATTTCTCATCAACACATATTTTATATAAATCATAATGACTTTTTCTTTTTAGTTCATCATAAACATAGTATCTTTTCATATCTTACTCCTAATATCTAATAAAATTCTTAATATTTTATCTATACTATTAAATCTTTCTCTTTTATCTTTTTTCATACCGCCATGAATGATTCTATAATCTTTCTTGTCCTCTTCAATCAACTGATTGTATATAGAAGCTACACTATATATATCATTTTGAGGACATCTTACAAACTCTTGATAAATCTCTGGGGCAGAATAATTTTTACTTCCTTGAATATACCCAACTTTTTCTCCATCTAGCATTGTTGCTCCAAAATCTATTATATATATTTTTCCTCTGTTATATATGATATTCTCTGGCTTTATATCACAATGAATAACCTTAGATTTATGAAGTTCTTTAACTATTTTAGAGAGCTGGATTAAAATATCCAGCTTCTCTTTATAGTTCAATCTATTTTTTATATCTTTTAAATTTTCTCCCTCAATATAGCTCATACACAAACAAAGCTCTGTACTATCAATATATTTAGGCATAAAATCAAAATCTAATTGTTTCAATATCTCTTTTTCAATTTGAAATTGTTTTAGTATCTTTTGATATTTCTCTTTATCATTGAGATATTCACTATTTATCATTTTTAAAATAACTTTCTCTTTACTACTATTTTCTGTATAATATACAGTAAATGTTTTACCTTTTCTTAGAACTTTCATTTTTTTCCTTAAATATTTTTTAGAAAAATGGAATCCAACTAGCTTTTTTCTTAGCCTTCTTATATTTTTCCTCTATCTCTTGCATTAGAATATCATAGTTCTCTTTCTCAAAATACTTATCTCCCTCCAAACCTTTATACTTCTCCATAACCTCTTCATAAAGATTTCTCGCTTCCTTATATTTTTCTTCTTTAAATAAGTCATCAGCTTTCTTTTCATCTTTGTTAATAGCTAAGTACTTTTTCAAAGTTTCTATTCTTCCTTGTAAATACTCTTGTTGTATCTTATTATTCGTATTTACAGAGATAGAGTATGCTTCTCCATATTTTTCATAAGCTAGTTGATATTTTCTATTAGCTAAGAATAGATCTCCCTCTTCTTGAATACTATCAGTCAATTTTTGATTATCTTTTAATTGAACAGAAATATCTTGAGATTTTTTTATAATAGCCAATGCTCTTTCATACTCTCCACCATCAGCATATGCCTTGGCTTCATTTAAATATGCTTTATTTTCTTTTATTAATGTATCTCTCACTTCATCTAGTCTTAAAATTCTTCCTTCTATCTCTAATCTTCTAGCCTCATCTCTTAGCTCTGCATAGATTCCTTTAGCCATTTCAAGATATACAATAGCTCCATTTATATCTGAACTCTCTATCTCATAAGCTTTCTTCTCATACATCAAAGCTCTATCATATTTTCTCTCTCTTGATTTAGCTAATCTTTCTGCCTTTTCAGTTACTTCTGCTAATAAATCTATCTTATTAAATTTTAAGAATACTAACTTAGCTTCAAGATAATTTCTAATAGCTCCCTCAATATCCTCTTGTTCTAAAAGCTCATCTCCATCAAGCTTCATATTATAAGCTACTGCTAAACCTTTACAAGCTGTAATTGAGTCATCTATTTTTCTTGAGATTTCATCTATTTTCTTATACTTTAAGTCTTTAAGCTGAGGTATTTTTCCTTTAGCCTCTTTATATTTTTCTTCTGATGTAGTAAAATCATTAGCATTATACAGTTTATCAGCTTCGTTTACATTAGATAAAATTTCCTGTAAAACTCCTATCTGCTCAATTTTCTTATCAACTAATAACATCTGTCTACCTAAGTTTATATTGGTTATTTTAGGAGAGAAAATTGTTCTATAAACTATATTTGCCTCTTGTGGACTAATTTCTAGAGCTGTATATTCATTTTTACTTTTTTCAAAATACTCTAATGCTTCTTCAAAATTTCCATTTTCTACATATTTTAATCCTTCATTTTCATATTGATATGCTCTTTCATAAGTTATATCTCTCTCTTTTTTCAAAGAATATCCTTTGTATAGAAAAAAACTAAGCCCAATTATTACTAGAGCAATTATAAGATACTTCATATAGTTAATTTTTGGCTTTTTCTTTCCAGTTGGAGATACCTCGTTTATAAAGATTCCTGCTAAAGTATAGTTAGGAACATTTTCATCAGAATTATCTTTTAGCTTATTTTCCAAAGCTCCTATCCATTTTCCAACTTTATCAGTTTTAGATAATTCTACCTCTATTTCTGCTTCGTCTAAATTTTCCCAACTTCCATGACTTAGTAGCAATATTCTATCTCCATCATACAACTGGACTCTCTTTGAGATATATGGTTTTATTCCATCCATCTCTCCCATAGCTTGTGTCAACTTATTTCTTTGACTATGAAATCTAATCTCCTTATAATCAAGCTGATGAGCTTCATAAAGCATATGAGCTATTGAATGATCCACTGTCTTTTCAATAACTATATCATCTCTTAATAAATAAAGTCTTGCATTTCCTACATTTGCATATATCATAGATGTATAGTCTGTTATGAATACCACAAGTGAGGCACTCATTCCACGCTTTTCTCTACTTCTTTCTTTTAAATTCTCCACCTTGTTGTGTGCTTTTAATATTATTTTTTTTAGAAATCTTTTTGAAAGTCTAGGCTTTTCCATAAAGAGAGAAATTACCTCTTCTACTGCTATCTTACTGGCTTCTTCTCCACCTTTTTCTTCATCATATCCATCTGCTAATGCCCATATAGCAAAATCTGGTAATTCTATATAACCAAAATAATCACAGTTAACTGCTTGTTTTCCTATTCTCGATACAAAAGAAGTTATAAATTTACTTTCAGCTTTTCTCCCTGTTTCTTTACTTTCAACTTTAGTTTCTTCCTCTTCATTTTTAGTAGGAATTAAATTTTTTATCTTTTTTATATCATTTCCTGCTCTTTTAACTCCAGATTTTACTTTATTAGCTCCATTTAAAATATTATTCATAAATTATCCACCTAATATTTCTAAATTTTATTTATCTATCTTCCAATCAAATTCATCTCCACACAAAGCTACAAATACAAATTTTGATGTTCCCATTTCAATAACATTAAATGATTGTAATCTTGTTGGAGCATAGACAGCTTCATTTTGCACATACACTATTCCTGTCCCTTCACCTGGTGTAATAACAAACTCTCTGTTTTTAGGATTGTATGCTATTATAGCATGATTTTTTCTCGAGATTGAATTATCTCCCTCTATACAAATATCCATCTCTGGAGTTCTTCCTATGAAGTTTTTTTCTGTTTTTAATTTGTAATCCTTCCCTTTATCATAACCATCTATACAAACTAACCAACCTACAACAGGTTCTATAGCTATTTCATTCGCCCAATAAGACTGTGTAGCCTCATCTTCTATTTCAACTCTATCCATTGCTACAACTTCTTCTCTTACCTCTGCTTGTTCTAGTCTCTCACTGTTACAATAAGGACATGCCTTGTGTTGTGAAGCATTATATACATGTCCATTCTCACATCTTTCTAATTTCATAATCTATTCCTCCTTAAAATAATTTAATCACAATATTCTCCTCTACCGTTGAATTTAAATCCACCTTTACTACTAAAATTTTGAGAATATTTTTCATTGCTTTGATTTGATAATTTCAAACCTCTTGTCTCCTCTTTCTTTTTTCTTTCTTTAATCTTTATCAGTTGTGATTCCACCCCACCTTTTATTCCTGCTAAAGTTACATTAGATAGCTGTCCTATTACATATACTCCTACTTCATCATTTTCATCTGGCTTCAATGTAAATGGAGTGTATTGAATATAGTTATTAACATCTGATGATAAAACATTTATAGAAGATATTAAATATTTTATCTTCGCTTCCTCTATCAATGCATTCTCATATTGTCTTACAAAATCTTCCTCATATTTCCACAACTCATCCATATCCTCTAAGGCTACCTGTATTCCTGCAAATGCTTTCTCTTCTCTTAATTTATCACTATATACTATACCTCTATATCTTATATTAGTTGATAAACTTCTATCTCTTTCTAAACCTCTTATGAAATAAAAATTATCATTAGGTATCTGTTTTTTTATTGAATCTAGCACTAATTTATTATTAGTGCTTGTACAGCCCATTAAAGTAATTCCTAATAGTAATATCTTCATAGCCCCTCCAAAGATTATTTTAATAAAATAGCTGTTGTTGCAATATAAATAATATCTCCGCTTTGAACTTTTATAGGAGCATTACCTATTTTAATTTTTCTATTGTCACTAT
>JAHHSZ010000083.1 GCA_020024915.1 Fusobacterium sp.
CATATATTAATGTTCTAAAAACAATAAATTTGTATGAAAAATATTTCTTAAAATAAAAGTATATAAAGTTCAATATATTTAAGTGCCCCCCTCTTTTTTTATATTAAATTTTGTGGTACAATATGATACAATATGTTACATTATTTGATTTTTAGGAGGCAGAATTGGAATTTTCATTATTACATATAAGGGAAGATGTAAATAGATATGCAAATATTATTTCTAATATGATAAATGTTGATGTTGGTGTTGTTGATAAGAACATGTTAAGAGTCACAGGAACAGGTCTCTATAAGAATATAGAGGGGGTTTCAGCTCTAGGGAATGTATATAAAAATACATTGGAAACAGGAAAGACTCATATCATTAAAAACCCAAGAAATCATAAGCTATGTTGTAAATGTATAGATAAAGAGAACTGCCAAGAAGAATTAGAGATATCAACTCCTATATACTGTCAAAATGAGATAATTGGTGTACTAGGTTTAGTTTGTTTCAGCAATGAGCAGAAGAAAAAGATTATTGCAAATATAGATTCTTATCTAAACTTTACAAAACAGATAGCAGAATTTATAGGTATAAAGTTTTTTGAATTTCAAGAGAAGATGTTACAGGTGGATAAGGAGAGAACTTTAAAAGCTGTAATTGATAATATAAGTAAAGGTGTAATAGTTAGTGATAAAAATAACAAAATAGTGAGTATAAATGAGATAGCTAGAAAAAAATTGAAAATAGGTCTGGAATGTATTGGTGAAACAATGTCCATAGTGAGTCAGAATGATTATTTGATGAATGAAGAGATATTTAAACTATTAATTTTTGAAAGAGAGTTCAATGTAGTAGGAAAATTGATCTCAATAAACTCTTTTGATAATAAGAAGAATAACATCTTTATATTTGAAGATATCAAAAAAATAAATAGAAATATAGCAGAGATAACTAACAATAATAATGTAATAACAATAGATGACATATATGGAAATTCAATTGCAACAAAGAATCTAAAGGAAAATATATTAAAGGTAGCAGATACCTCTTCTACAGTTTTGATAACAGGGGAGAGTGGAACAGGAAAGGAGCTAGTAGCACGTTCACTACACTCACACAGTAGTAGAAGTGACAAACCATTTGTGGTAATCAACTGTTCAGCCATTCCAGATTCACTTTTGGAGAGTGAACTTTTTGGATATGTAAAGGGAGCTTTTACAGGAGCAAATAACAGTGGAAGAATGGGAAAATTTGAGTTAGCAAACACAGGAGTAATATTCTTAGATGAAATTGGAGATATGCCACTATATTTACAAGCTAAGATTTTGAGGGTAATACAAGAGAAAAAAATAGAAAGAATTGGATCTAATAAGAGCATAGATTTAGATATTAAGATTATTGCAGCTACAAATGTAAATCTTGAAGAGAAAATAAGAGAACAGAAGTTTAGAAAAGATTTATATTATAGATTGAATGTTATTCCTATAAAGCTTTTACCATTGAGAGAGAGAAAAGAGGATATACTTCCAATTGTAGAAAAATTAATAAATAAGTACAATAGAATCTCTAACAAATATATCTCATCTATAGATGAAGAGGTTACAAGGGTATTATTAAATTATAACTGGCCTGGGAATATTAGAGAATTAGAAAATGTAATAGAGCTTATGTTTAATATGAGTGGAAGTAGTCACATTTTAAGTAAAGATTTTTTACCAGAATCAATAATATCAAATAAGGGTATAAAAAACATGTGTATACAATCAATAATAAAAGATGATGATGATTTAGAGAACTTTGAAATATTGGAAAAAAGATATATATTACAAGCCTTAAAAAAATATGGAGATAGTACTGATGGAAAAAAAGCTATTTCTAATAAGATGGGAATAGGATTGACAACTCTTTACAGAAAGATGAAAAAATTTGAGATAGATTAATTTTTTTCAAAATAGAAAAAATCTTGTTGATTATTTTTTCAAAATGGAAAAGTTTTTCAAAATGAAAATGATAAATTTTTGAATAAACCTCATTTTAAAAGAATTTAAATTTTTTTCTATTGGCATAAAACTTGCTTTAATATATACTATGATTTATAAATTTGTTTTTTAATTTTGTAAAAATTGATTAAAAAATATTCAAAATAAAAATATAGTTGACATTTATAAAAATTAATAGTATTTATTATAGGAGGAAAAGTTATAATGGAAAAGATAACTGAAAAAGTATTGAGTATTTTAGAAGAAGAGTTAGTTCCTGCAGAGGGATGTACTGAGCCAATAGCTATTGCTTATGCTGCTGCTAAATTAACAAGTATCTTAGGAAATATACCTGAAAAAATAGATGCTTACCTTTCAGGAAACATAGTAAAAAATGTTAAGAGTGTAAAAATACCTAACTCTGAAGGAATGGTAGGAATAGAAGCTTCTACAGCTATGGGAGCTATCTTAGGAGACTCTACAAAAGAGCTTATGGTTATAGCAAATGTAGATAAGAGCCGTTTACCAGAAGTAAAAAAATACCTAGATGATAAAAAAGTAAAAGTTTTTTTAAATGAGGGAGATGTAAAATTATACATAAGATTAGAGGGAACTTGTGGTAATGATACAGCAGTAGTTGAAATTCAACACTATCATACTAACATAACAAAAATAGTTAAAAATGGTGTTGAAATTAAAGGGCAATCTTGTGATGAAGTTTGTACTCAAGATATAATGACTGATAGAACTTTCCTTTCAGTTGAATTAATCTATAATCTAGCAAAAACAATAGATCTATCTTTAATAGAAGCAACATTTCAAAGAGTAATAGATTATAACTCAGCAATAGCAAATGAAGGATTGATAAATTCGTATGGAATAGCTATTGGAAAAACTATTAAAGAGGGAATGGAAGAGGGAGTTTATGGAAATGATTTAAGAAATAAGATGGCAAGTTTTGCAAGTGCAGGAAGTGATGCAAGAATGAATGGATGCTCACTACCAGTAGTGACTACTAGTGGTAGTGGAAACCAAGGAATGACTTGTTCATTACCAGTAATAAAATTTTGTCAAGAGAAGGGATTATCAAAAGAGGAAACAATCAGAGGATTATTCTTCTCTCATATGACAACTATTCATATTAAATCAAATATAGGAAGACTATCAGCTTACTGTGGAGCTATGTGTGCAAGTGCAGGGGTAGCAGGAGCAATATCATTCCTATCGGGATTATCTTTGGAACAAATTGGATATGCAATAGAAACTACTTTAGGAACAATGTCAGGAGTGATCTGTGATGGAGCTAAGAGCTCATGTGCAACTAAGATTGTCAGTGGAGTGAGTGCCGCTTTTGATGCTTACTATGCAGCTTCAAAAAATAGAAAATTTGAATTTGGAGAGGGAATAGTGGGAAAAAATGTTGAAAAAACAATAAAACATGTTGGAAGATTAGGACAAGAAGGAATGAAAGTAACTGATGATGTTATATTAGATATAATGATAAAAAATATTTAGTTATTAGTTGAGAAATGTTGGAGGTTTAAAAAAGCAATGGGAAAAGATCAAAAAAATAGCGAAGGATTTATATTAAAAGCACTGGATAAGGTAGAGAAGATAGGTAATGGTCTACCTCATCCAACTACAATGTTTATAATATTTACATTAATATTGGTTGTTATCTCTTGGTTAGCAGCAAAATCAGGGTTAAAAGTTTCTTATGAAACTTATGACACTGCTACTAAATCATTGGTAACAAAAGAGACTGTGGCTGTAAACTTACTATCTGCTGATGGAGTGAGATTTATGTACACATCTGTAATTAAAAATTTTACTAACTTTATAGCGTTAGGAACAGTATTTACTATAATTATGGGTGTTGGAGTTGCTGATGGTTCTGGATTTATGGAAGCTGTTTTGAAAAAGATAGTTGCTGTAACACCTAAAAGAGCTGTAACTGCTACAATCATCTTCTTAGGAATCATATCAAATGTAGCTTCATCTACTGGATATGTTATGCTAGTTCCATTGGGAGCAATACTGTTTATGAGTTTTGGAAGACACCCAATTGCAGGACTTGCAGCAACATTTGCTGGAGTATCTGGGGGATGGAGTGCCAACCTTTTAATAGGAACAAATGATCCTGTATTTGCTGGAATGTCTACAGAGGCAGCTAGAATGATTGATCCAACATACACTGTATTACCAACAGGAAACTGGTTCTTTATGGTTGCTTCAACTTTCTTAATAACTTTTGTAGGAACTTTAGTTACTGAGAAGATAATAGAGCCAAGACTAGGTGAATATGTATCTGAAGAGAAGATCAAAGTAAATGATATCTCAATGGACGAAAAGAGAGGAATGAAGTTTGCACTAATAAGTTTAATGGTATTCTTAATAGTTGTAGGTCTATTAGTTATACCTGAAAATGCTCTATTAAGAAATCCTCAAACAGGTGAGTTATTACGTTCACCATTTATGACTGGAATAGTATTTTTAATGTCTCTATTTTTTATGATACCTGGTATATTCTATGGAATAGGATCAAGAAAGATAAAATCAGATAAAGATGTTATAGAGCTTATGACAAAATCTATAAACAATCTATCTGGATTTATGGTGCTTATATTCTTTGCAGCTCAATTTGTAGTGTTTTTCAATTATTCAAACTTAGGAATAATACTATCTGTAAAGGGAGCTGAATTTTTACAACATACAGGATTTGTAGGAATACCATTAATATTTGCATTCATAGTAATGACAGCTATTATAAATATATTTATAGCAGTTGACTCTGCTAAATGGGCTATTATGGCTCCAATATTTGTACCTATGTTTATGAGAATAGGATTCTCACCAGAATTGACTCAAGCAGCATACAGAGTTGGAGATTCATGTACAAACGTAATAGCACCACTTATGCCATTCTTCCCATTGATAGTGGCATTTGCTCAAAAGTATGATAAGAAGAGTGGTATAGGAACTCTAATATCACTTATGATACCATACTCAATAGCATTCTTGATAGGATGGATAATTCTATTAATAGTGTGGTTTATGCTAGGACTACCTCTGGGAATTGGAGGAGGACTATTCTACTCAATGTAGATAAATTAGAATAATTGGAGGAAAAAATGAAGTATTACAAAACTGAAAAAATTTGTGCTAAAGAGATAGGAGTAGAACTTGACGAGAACGGAATCATAACTGAAATAGAGTTCTGTGGTGGTTGTGACGGAAATACTCAAGGACTTCAAAATCTTATCTTAGGATTGCAAAAAGATGTAGTTATAAAGAAACTAGCAGGTATTAACTGCAAAGGAAGAGGAACTTCTTGTCCTGATCAACTGAGCAAAATTTTAGAATCTCTTTCAAAATGAATTATGGCAATCAGTGAAAAAATGCTGCAATAATATTGGATAAATTCGTTTTATCAATTGGAATTGTATATATTTAGGGTAACAAACATATAAAATATATTTAAGGAGGGTATTCATATGGCTAAAATGAAAGATAGTTTAATTATTAAGCTAATTCTAGGGGTTATAGTAGGACTTGTCATAGGGTTGTACTGTAATGAATCGGTAATTGGAGTTATCCAATCTATTAAATTTATACTTGGACAGTTAATTAATTTTACTGTACCATTAATCATCTTAGGATTTATAGCACCAGCTATTACTAAGATGAAATCTAATGCTAGTAAGATGCTAGGAGTGATGTTAGGATTAGCTTACTTCTCATCTGTGGGAGCGGCATTATTCTCCATGGTTGCTGGATATACATTGATTCCAAAATTAAATATAGTTTCAACTGTCGAAGGATTAAGAGAGCTACCAGAGATGATTTTCAAAGTTGATATACCACCTGTATTCTCAGTTATGTCAGCATTAGTATTGGCACTATTTTTGGGACTTGCAGTTGTTTGGACAAAATCAGAGAACTTTGAGAGATTATTAGATGAACTTAACAATATAATGTTAAAACTTGTTTATGCTATTATCATTCCTATACTACCTTTTTTCATAGCTTCTACTTTTGCAACATTAGCTTATGAAGGTGGAATTACCAAACAATTGCCAGTATTTTTAAAGGTTGTCATTATAGTTTTAATAGGACACTTTATTTGGCTTACAGTATTATATAGTATAGCTGGAACAGTATCTGGAAAGAATCCATTCAGTCTATTAAAATACTATGGACCAGCATACTTAACAGCAGTTGGAACAATGTCATCAGCAGCTACTTTGCCAGTGGCACTAAGCTGTGCTAAAAAATCAAAAGTTTTAGATGATGATATTGCAAACTTTGCAATTCCATTAGGAGCAACTGTACATTTATGTGGATCAGTTTTAACAGAAATATTCTTTGTTATGACTGTATCACAAGTACTTTATGGACAATTGCCAGCTATGGGAACTATGATATTATTCATTATTCTTTTAGGAATATTTGCAGTTGGAGCACCTGGAGTACCAGGAGGAACTGTAATGGCTTCATTGGGAATTATCACATCTGTTCTTGGATTTGACGATAGTGGAGTTGCTTTAATGCTGACAATATTCGCTTTACAAGATAGTTTTGGTACTGCTTGTAACGTAGTTGGAGATGGAGCATTAGCACTTATCTTGAATGGAATTTTCAAAAAAGAGTTAGCTCAAAATAAATAAATATGTTAGAATAAAAATGCTAAGGAGATAGATTCTCTTTGGCATTTTTGCATATATAGGAAAATAAAAGACGAAGAGTATAGGAGAGATTTTA
>JAHHSZ010000084.1 GCA_020024915.1 Fusobacterium sp.
GTCTCGCTTTCTCGCGGACAAGATATATAATACCATAGATATAAATTTTCGTCAACACTTTTTTTAAATTTTTTATTCTTTGTAAAATATATCTTTATAAAATTCCTGTCTAAAGTGGTTATTAATGTCTGATTTTAAAGAGATTTTAACTCTAGCAGAAGAAATTTATTTCAATCCTGAACTTGGATTTAAAGAGAATAAAACTTCTCAATTAATACAAAATTTTATAAAAAATATTTTAACCTAACAAGCAAGAAGTCGCCCACCTCTATAGGTGGTGAGAATACTTAGTCTTTCATTGATTCTTTTTACTCAATGGATAAAGGTTTTAAAATATGGTGCAAATGGACCTCAAGTTACTACTTATACACTTATTGGACTATTTTTTCTTGGTTTATTTGCAATTATAGGAATTACAATTCAAAGAGTATTACAATGTGTACCTATTAAGTTTATAAGAGAGTTTCCTATCCTAGGTTGGGTATTATTACATCTTTAATATTTTGTATGGTTAGTACAGAGGTAATCAAAGCTATTAACTCTGTTGACTTTCTATCAATAACTACTCCAATACTTACTTATGCTGGAATCTCTGTTGCTAACAAGTTAGGAACTTTAAAGAGCCTTTCTTGGAAAGTAGCAATCACTGGGGTATTTATTTTTGTCGGAACATATTTAGGATCAGCAACTTTAGCTCAATTTGGATTATTTCTTTCTAATAAATAATATAAAATTAAAACAAATGCAAGGAATATATACCCATCAGTATATACCTCTTGCATTTTTATTTATCCTCTAGCATAAAAAACTTTATATGCTCTATATGTTTCATAAACATCTAATTTTGAAGAGACTTCAAATGGTGAGTGCATAGCTAATAGAGCTGGTCCTATATCTATAGTCCTAATTCCTAAGTGGGCTAGATACATTGCTACTGTACCTCCTCCACCTTCGTCTACTTTTCCAAGCTCTCCTATCTGCCAACAAACATCAGCATCATTTAATAGTTTTCTAATCTTTCCTACATATTCAGCATCAGCATCATTAGTTCCACTCTTTCCTCTAGCTCCAGTATATTTTGTTACAACTACTCCAAATCCAATCTTTGCAGCATTTTGAATATCATGTACCCCTTTAAATATAGGATCTACTCCTGCATTTACATCTGAAGATAAAGATTGAGAGTTCCATAGTACTCTTCTCAACATCATCTCTGTAAAATTTCCTTTAACTTTTTCTACAATATCACCAGTAATGTATGCTAGATAATCTGATTTAAGTCCTGTACTGCCTGAAGATCCTGTCTCCTCTTTATCTGCTAAGAAACAGATTGCAGTTCTCCCTGGAACTTCTTCTAAATCAACTATAGCTCTCATAGATGTATAACCACAAATTCTATCATCCTGTCCATATGCTCCTACCATAGATCTATCAAAACCAATATCTTTAGCTTTTCCTGCTGGTACCAATTCCAATTCAGCTGAGATAAAATCCTCTTCTACTATACCATAATCTCTATTTAAAATCTCTAATATTGCATACTTAACTCTATCTTTAATCTCTTTATTCTCTATTGTATTAGGTATACTTCCTACTATTATCTGAAGCTCTTCCCCTTTTATTACCTCTCCACTTTTTCTCTCTCCTTGAATTTTAGCTGCTAAGTGAGGTAATATATCTGGGATAGTAAATACAGGATCCTCATCTTTTTCACCTATTGTTATCTCTACACTCTCTTCATTTTCTAAGATTACTACTCCATGAAGTGCTAATGGAAGAGATGCCCATTGATATTTCTTTATTCCACCATAGTAGTGAGTTTTCATATAAGCTAATTCAAACTCCTCATATAGAGGATTTCCTTTTAAATCCAATCTTGGAGAATCTATGTGTGATACAACATAATTTACTCCCTTTTCAATATCTTCTTTTCCAATTACTGCTAATACAAGGTTTTTGCCTCTGTTTACATAATATACCTTATCTCCACTTTGTAAACTTTTTTTACTCTCTGCTGGAACAAATCCCTTTGCTTCAACAAATTTTATTCCCTCTTTTACAAACTCTCTCTCAGTTTTTCCTGAATCTAAAAACTTTTTATACTCATCACAAAAATAAAATATCTCTTTTTTATCATTGAATTTAATCCAGCCATTCTCGTTCTTATACTGCATGTTACCCTCCGTATTATATATTTTATTTTCTTTGTTACCTCTAGTATAGCACAAAAAAACAAAAATCCCTCTTCTTTTTTAAAAAAGGGATTTTTATTTAATTACTAATCTATATAAAATATTTTGGGGAAAGATTTATAGTATATTTATACTATTTTTTATTGACAGTTTCGTGAAAGTTTTAAGTAAAAATATAACTATTGACAATTTTAGTTTTTTAATATATACTTTTTTTAAAATTAAATAAATTCTTGTATTTACAAGGAGATGTTCTACACAGACAAACCATCTATAAAAAACTAGGCCAAATTTTAAAATAAGTTATTTATTTTTAAAGAGCAGAGTTTTTCTGCTCCTTTTTATTGATTACTATTTTATTTTCCTAGTTTTAATAATATTTTAGGAGGATAAATAGGAGGATAAAATGGATTTTAGAAATGAATTACTTTGGTTTTGTATGTTAGTTGTCAACTTTGGTCTAATACTTTTTGCTTATAAAAAGTTTGGAAAATTTGGGTTGTATGCATGGATTCCTGTATCAACTATATTAGCTAATATTCAAGTTGTTTTATTAGTTAATCTATTTGGATTTGGTACTACTCTAGGAAATATACTATATGCTGGAGGATTTTTAGTTACAGATATTCTAGCTGAAAACTATGGTAAAAAAGACGCTCAAAGAGCTGTGTATCTTGGTTTTTTCTCACTTATTGCAATGACTCTTATTATGCAGATAGCAGTGTCTTTTACTCCATCAAACATTGAAGAGGGAATGATTACTTTCAACAGTGTTAAAAGAGTTTTTGACTTTATGCCAAGAATTGTTGTAGCTTCACTTATCTCTTACCTTATCTCACAAACTCATGACATTTGGGCTTATGAGTTCTGGAAGAAAAAATATAGTGAACCTAAACACATTTGGATAAGAAATAATGCAAGTACTATGGTTAGCCAACTTATTGATAATGCTTGTTTCACACTTATTGCTTTCTATGGTGTTTATCCAAAAGATATTCTAATTGAGATATTCTTAACTACATACTTTATGAAATTCTTAGTTGCAGTTTGTGATACTCCTTTTGTATATATGGCTCACCATTTAAAAAAGAAAAATTTAATAGAGCAGTTGTCGTAGATTTCAAATCAAAAAGAGCAAGTCAGCGAAATCAAACACTAAATATAAAACAAATTTTTATATTTAGTGAGCTAAGCTATACTTGCTCTTTAATTTTCAAACTAAAACTTTTTTCTTAAAGCTGAATATGGTATAAAATATTAATCATCTATATAATTATCAAAATATCCCTGGATTAATATAATAGGCGTACCTTTATCTCCACTCCCTGAAGTTAAGTCACATAGTGATCCAATAAGATCTGTCAATCTTCTTGGAGTAGTTCCTTGAGTTATCATCTGTCCTTTTAGATCTGAACCTTTATTTTTAATAGCTTCAGCTACAGCTTTGTGTAACTCTTCACCTTTTAATCCAGCTAAATCATTATCAGCTAAATATTTTAATTTTATCTCATTTGGTGTTCCTTCTAAACCATCAGTATATCCTGGTGATACAACTGGGTCAGCAAGCTCCCATATCTTTCCTACTGGATCTTTGAATGCTCCATCTCCATAGACCATAACTTCCATATCTTTTCCAGTTTTCTCTTTTAACATTTTTTGGATTTTTACAGCCAACTCTTTGCAATCACGAGGAAATAATTTGATGCTATCCTCAGTAGCTTTATTTGATCCTAATAATCCATATTCTTCATTGTATCCACAACCATTTATAGACGCTGTTAATATCTCGTCCATTCCATATACTATTTTTGCACCTGATTTTTTTAGTAATTTTTTAGTTCTCATACGAGTATGGATATCACAATTTAATATACAATCTGTATATTTTAAAATTGCTGTAGGATTGTTAGCAAAAATTACCTCAACTTCTGCTCCCTGCTCTCTTATTAATTCAGAATAGTATTGAATATAGTTTACCCCAGTAAATACGTGTACTGGATTACCAAATTTTTCTGTAAACTCAGCTTCAGTTAATACATCTGTCCAAGGGTTAACTCCTTTTTCATCTAATAGATCATAATCTATAAAATGGTTTCCTACTTCATCAGATGGATAGCTAAACATCAATACAATCTTTTTAGCTCCCTTTGCTATTCCTTTTAAACATACAGAAAATCTATTTCTACTCAATATTGGGAATATCAATCCTATTGTGTTGTCTCCATATTTTGCTTTTACATCTATTGCAATATCATCAATTGTAGCATAGTTTCCTTGAGCTCTTGCCACTATTGACTCAGTGATAGCAACTACATCTTTATTTCTTAAAGCTATATTATCACTTTCTGCAGCAGCTAAAACTGTATCTACTGTGAATGTAGCAATATCATCTCCCTGCTTAATGATAGGTGCACGAAGCCCTCTTGATATAGTTCCTACTAATCTACTCATAATTTAAACTCCTTCATTCTATTATATTTAAATATCTTAATACAGACCTATTATAACATATTTTTTGAAAAAATATTATCAAATTTTAAAAAAATAAAAGTAAAATAAAAAGACTACTACAACTCTCTGTAGTAGCCATTATATTATAAATTATTATTTATTAGAAATAGATTCTACTCCAGGTAATACTTTTCCTTCTAAGTACTCTAATGAAGCTCCTCCACCAGTAGAGATGTGAGTGAATTTATCAGCATATCCTAAACTTATTGCTGCAGCTGCTGAGTCTCCTCCGCCTATTATTGTAGTTGCTCCTTTTAAGTTAGCTATAGCTTCACAAACCCCAATAGTTCCTTTTGCAAAGTTAGGCATTTCAAATACTCCCATTGGTCCGTTCCATACAACAGTTTTTGCTCTAGAAATCTCTTTTGCAAATAACTCTACAGTTCCTTGTCCAACGTCTAATCCCATTTGATCAGCTGGAATCTCATCTACTGATACAGTTGTATGAGCTGCGTCGTTATTGAACTCCTTAGCTACTACTGTATCTATTGGTAGAACTAATTTTCCATTAGCTTTTGCTAATAACTCTTTTGCTAATTCTATTTTATCCTCTTCAACTAATGAAGTTCCTGTTGCTTTTCCTTGAGCTCTTAAGAAAGTAAACATCATAGCTCCTCCAACTAAAACTTTATCAGCTTTAACTAAAAGATTTTCTATAACTCCTATTTTATCAGATACTTTAGCTCCTCCTAATATAGCAACCAAAGGTCTTTCTGGATTATCCACTGCTCCACCTATGAATTTGATCTCTTTTTCCATTAAGAATCCTGCTGCAGTTTTTCCCTCTCCTATGTTAGCAGCTATTCCAACGTTTGAAGCGTGTGCTCTATGAGCAGTTCCAAATGCGTCATTTACAAATAGATCTCCTAATGATGCCCAGTATTTTCCTAGTTCTGGATCATTTTTAGATTCTTTTTTACCATCTAGATCTTCGAATCTTGTGTTTTCGAACATCATAATCTCGCCATCTTTTAATTCAGTTACTGCTGCTTCTAATTCAGTGCCTCTTGTAGCAGGAACGAATTTAACTGATTGATCTAATAATTCAGCTAATCTTTCAGCTACTGGTCTTAAAGATTTTTTTGCTAAATCCTCTTCAGTTTTAACTTTTCCCAAGTGAGAGAAAGCTATTACTCTTCCCCCATTTTCTAATACATATTTTATTGTAGGTAAAGCTGCAACTATTCTATTTTCATCAGTTATTTTTCCATCTTTCATAGGTACGTTAAAGTCTACTCTCATCAATACTTTTTGTCCTTTAACATTTAAATCTGTAACTATTTTTTTAGCCATTTAGATTGCCTCCCATTGATAATATTTTTCTAAAAAAGCGGAACTCTAAAGTTCCGCTATTCTATTTCTATTTAGTTATTCTCTAATTAGTTAATTATTTAGATAATTCAACAAATTTTTTAAGAGTTCTGATCAATTGAGAAGTATAAGACATTTCGTTGTCATACCAAGCTACAGTTTTAACTAATTGCTTGTCTCCAACTGTCATTACTCTTGTTTGAGTTGCATCAAATAATGATCCATAGTTAATTCCGATGATATCACTTGATACTAACTCTTCTTCTGTATATCCAAATGACTCATTTGCAGCAGCTTTCATTGCAGCATTAATTTCTTCCACTGAAGTTGGTTTTGCTAAAACTGTTACTAATTCAGTTATTGATCCAGTAATTACAGGAACTCTTTGAGCAGCTCCATCTAATTTTCCTTTTAATGAAGGGATTACTAATCCTATAGCTTTTGCAGCTCCAGTTGTGTTAGGAACGATGTTTGCAGCAGCAGCTCTTGCTC
>JAHHSZ010000085.1 GCA_020024915.1 Fusobacterium sp.
TATTGTTCCAATATTAACGTGTGGTTTACTTCTTTCGAATTTTTCTTTAGCCATTCTGAATATACCTCCAAATGTTTTTTATAATACTATAATTCATTTTACTACTATTTTACTAAAATTTCCACTTATTTCTTTATTAAACTTATATTTTTATAAAAAAAAATCCACACATCATGTTTTAAACACTTTAGTGTAGTTAATAAATGGTGGTGAGGGAAGGATTCGAACCTTCGAAGGCAGAGCCGGCAGATTTACAGTCTGATCCCTTTGGCCACTCGGGAACCTCACCGATTATTAAGTTTTTAGTGGTACCCCGTAGGGGAATCGAACCCCTGTTTCCAGAGTGAAAATCTGATGTCCTTACCACTGAACGAACGGGGCATCTGGTGCCGCTTATCGGAGTCGAACCAATCACCTACTGATTACAAGTCAGTTGCTCTACCAGATGAGCTAAAGCGGCATCTCTTTTTTGTCTTGTGTTTCTTATGTCCTACTGACATATATAATATTACCACATATAATGAAAACTGTCAACATTTTTTTTAAAGTTCAAAGCTTTTTTGCTTTTTTATCCCATTTTAGTTCAATGTTTTCAAGGGTTTTCTAAAAAAATTTTTTTAATTTTTTTGATTATTTTTCTATTTTATATATTTTTCTCAATTCTTTTTCAGAATATTTTCTTTTTTCTTCCATATTTTTTACTAATTCAGCATTTAATTCTATCTTTTTTTCCAACTCTTTCATCTCATCAACAATCTCTACATTCATCATTCCATTTCTGTTGTATCTCTCTTTTATTCTTTTCAATATCTCTTGACTTGCTGGTTTGACCCATATCTCTGCCCCTGGTCTATTCAAAGTATTCAACTGTAACTTGCTGAATTTTATATTTTTCAAAAATTCTATCATCTTTTGAGTATGTTCATCTGAATCATTTAATCCTTCTATGATAAATGTTTCAACATATATTTTTCCACTATACTTTTCACTCAAATTTTTTAATCCTTCCATCAATTGAGAAACATCACTCTCTACAGAGGGTCTATTTATCTTTTTAAATATTAGATTATCTACACTATTTAATGTTGGAATTATCAAGTCTGCACTCTTTATATCTTCTACAACTTCATCATCTTTTAATAACAACCCATTTGTTATAACACAGACTTTCACATCTGTATTTTTCTTTATCCACTCTATAACCTCTCCTATATCCTTACTCAAAGTTGGTTCCCCACTTCCAGAAAAAGTTATATAATCAGGCTTCATACCTTTTAAAACCTCTTGGATTTCATTTTTTATCTCTTCAACATCTTTAAACTTCTCTCTTTTTTGAGTTAATTTTTTTGTAGCACCACATTCACAAAAAACACAATTCATATTACAACTTTTAGGAGTTACCATATCAACTCCCAAAGAAACACCCAATCTTCTTGAAGGTACAGGTCCAAATACATGTTTAAACATAAAATTCCTCCCAATTATTTATCAAAGAGTACAACGTTGCTGCAAGCTTATAAGGATGATGTCTTACCATCCCTTTAGAATCAATCTCTAAAATATCTCTATCCCTAACCTTCAACCCTCTTTTCTTCAATTCATGTTTATCTATTACTACTTTATCACTATTTTGTTTACGATATCTTTCTAATATCTCCTCTGGAATCTCTCTTATATCAACCACAATCTCCTTTACAATCTTATCTCCTATCACTTCACAGATAGCCTCTATATGATCTACTGCACTATATCCCTCTGTCTCTCCAGGTTGTTGCATTGCATTACATACATATACAACTTTTCCCTTAGTTTTCTCCAAACTCTCCTTCACACCTTTCAACAACAGATTTGGAATTAAACTCGTATACAGACTTCCTATTCCAAAAACTACTAGATCAGCTTCCTCTAAAGCCTTTAGGTTCTCCTCAGGGGCAACTCTTTCGTTTCTATAGAACACCCTTTTTATCCTCTCTTGAGCAAGTGGTATATTTGACTCCCCTTCAACGATCTCCCCACTCTCAGTTTCACCATAAAGAACAACTTTTTCTAATGTTGCTGGAAGTATCTTAGCCTTTATATTAAAAAGTTTTCTCAATCTATCAACAGCTATTCCCATATTCCCTGTTATCTCATTCATTGCCATTATAAGCAGATTTCCTAGAGGGTGTGCCCCTATAGAGCTCTCCTCTTTAAATCTATACTGAAATACATCCTCTATTATTGGCTCCACATCACTTAACGCTATTAAAACGTTTCTCAAATCTCCAGGTGGTGGTGAATCAAATTCTTTTCTCAAAGCCCCACTACTTCCACCATCATCAGCCACAGACACAATAGCTGTCAACTCTACTGGAAGGTATTTCAAGCCTCTCAAAACAACAGATATCCCACTTCCGCCACCGATAACTACTACTTTTGGTTTTTTATTCATAACTCCTCCCAGTCAATTTTATCCCTCTATATTATCCCTCGAAATCAACAAAAAATCAAGCAACAAAAGAGCTATTACAGCCCTACTATAACCGCTCTTTTCTATTTCCTTACTTCTCTTCAAACTTCAATTCTATACTACTCTCTTTTATTTCATACTCCATAACTTCCAATGGACGTTGTGTGATCTCAACATCTGTTCCATATACTATAAGCCCTATTCTATTTCCTTTAGGTACAATATGGTTTGTAGGTATCATATCTATCTCACAACTATAAACCTCTCCTGGAATAATGACTATCTTCTTCTCTCTTCCCCTTATATTTTGAAGATTCATATGTCCTCTACTAATGATCTTATACTCGCTATACTCATCATCTTTTGCAAAGAAAAATCTAGAAACCTCTCCTGTTTTTCTTCCTAGAGTTATACACTCTTCCTCCACGAATTTCTGCTCAGGATTCAATCTTTTCTGTTTTCCATAATCAACTAACATAACACTCAAAAGCCCTTTATTTTGCTTACTTATAAAATCCAATCCAACTTTTATCCCACCAGAGATCATCATATTTTCATCTAAAATCTCTCCTAGGTAGATAACTCTCTCTTTTATCTCTTTATCTACATTTAATACCAAGTGCTTTTGCCACTCTTCACTTTTTTTACTCTCTCTATCAAATCCTAGAGCTGTTATATCATCTCTTAACTGAAAACTCTTTTCACTGATCTCTTTTGAATTTAATGAAAGTTTTCCATTTTTATCAATTCTATAGATTTTTTCAATTCCTTTTGAGTTTTTATCAAATTTCAACCATTCATTTTGGTCTAAATTACTTTGTATTAAAATATCTGGAACTTTTGTCATCACACTATTGTCCACTTTATATAGCCAGTGACTTATCCACATATTCATAATCTCATTGAAGTCTATTCCTTTTAATCTATCTATATATATGTGCTCCCCTTGATGAAGTATCATCTTACTTGGAACACCATATTTTTTCAACTCATTCCATAAGTTATAACATTGATTTGTTTTTACATTCCAGTCATTTAATCCATGTACAATAAACATTGAAGCTTTTATCTTATCAACATCCAATAGATAATCTCTCTCTCTCCAATAATCATTGTAATTTCCACTCTCTCTATCAGAGCATCTTCTCATACTTCCAGAGATCTTATCAGCTATCTTTATCTGTTCATCATCAGTTATCTTTCTACATCTACAATAATCAGTTAGTAAGTCTGCATCATCACCTTGCCAACCTAATGGAGAAGCCGTAACACCATTCATTCTATAATAATTATACCAACTTGAAATAGCTGCCTCTGGAATAACTGTTTTCAATCCCTCTACTCCAGTAGTTGCTGCAGCAATGCACATTGTTCCTAGATAAGATTTTCCAGACATAGCTACTCTTCCAGTACACCATTCAGCTTTTATCTCAATATTATTCTCTTTATCTGTAAAAGCCTTTCTTTTTCCATTCAACCATTCAATTACTGATATTACCCATTTTTTCTCATCTTTAGATCCTGTACAGTTTATTCCTTCTGATCCTTTTGTTCCTACCCCAGCCGAGAAAACTGAAGCTACTCCTCTAGAGTTAAAATACTTATACCATTCAGATATACAGTCTAACTCTATCTCTTCAGTAGGTGATATAGTTGCCTCTCCCACACTGATTCTTTTTGGTGGTAAATCTTTTTGGCTTACTTCCTCTCTTTTCTCCTCTGCTTTTATAGTTGGATCTAGATCTCTATCCACATTGTACATTCTCTTTTCATAAACCTCTTCAACACATTTCATCATATATGGATTTGCCACATAGATAGCAGGAACCTTCATTCCTTCAAGAGTCTCTTTAGGTCTTCTAATATACACAGCTACAAGATCTCTCTTTCCATCCCCATCTGTATCTAAATCTGTCTCTACAAATACCTTTTCAAAAATGCACTCCTCATAATCAAATACAGGTTGTATCTTCCCATCGAAAACTAATGGAGTTTTCTGTTCTTTGCTTATCTTATCGAAAAATCCCTCTCTAGCTAGATACTCACAGTTTGTTTCCCCATTTTCTCTTTTCTCTCTTAGAAAATTAACGATCTCAGTTTGAGTAGCTAAATCTCCACATTCCCCATTCTTCTCTTTTAACGTCTCCATATTATTTAAAATAACTTCTATAACTTTCTCCATTACAACACACCCTACCTATTTTGTTTTAACAAGATTATTTTTCTTTAAGTATCTTTTCCAAATCTCAACAAACACAGCTCCTAATAATAACATTACAATTAAGTAACCAAAGAAATAACGATAACCTAATGCTCCTGGGAATTTATCCAATATCTTCCCTGCCATTAGAGAGATAAAGATCTCTGGTAAATATCCTATTGTAGATATCAATCCTGCTGCTGTTCCTGAATACTTATCTGGGATAGCTCCCTCTTCCATCATAGCCCAAACAAGACTATAGTTTACATTGTAGAATAGATAGTTTACTATATATAGTATTACAAATAGCCAAATTACTAAAGTAGTTCCACTAAATGGTAAAAATAAGATTCCAGCTGTTCCTAAAGCCATAACTATAAAAGAGATTGACAAAAGATTACTTGTTCCCATCTTATCTCCCAAGAATCCTCCACCTATATTAGATAGTGGTGATACATATCTCTTTACTGCTGCTAATATTGCCGCCGAAGTTACTGTCATTCCCAAAAGTGATGTTCCGTATGGTACAAAATAGTATAGTGATAGTGTAAATACATAGTTACAGAAAGTTACTATAGATATTATCCAAACTGCTGGTAATTTAACTACCTTTCCAATATCAGTAAAAGAGATCTTCTCATCACTTTTCATTATCTCATCTTTCATATTAAATTGTACTAGCAAACCACAAAGTACATTTATAACCGAATAAAATACGATAACATACTTCATTCCTAAAATCTCATCAGTTATTAATCCTCTAACTCCTAGTCTATATACAATAACAGCTACTGATGCTCCCAAAGCAGCCGCTACACCTCTACCACCTTCAAATATTCCAAAAGCTTTTCCCTGTCCCTCTGCATCAGATAACATACGAACAGCTTTTACACAAGCTGGCCAGAAAGCAAATAAAGATGAAAATCCCCAAAATGCATATAGTAAAACTAAGGCAGTAAAACTAATGTTTGGTATCAAGTGAACAAATCCTCCAACACCCGTTCCTACCAAAGATAGCACAAGTATTTTCTTCACAGAAACTCTATCTGCCACATAACCACCAAAAAGATAAGATACCATTCCAAAAACTCCATATATACTTCCAAAAACTCCCATTTGTACATTTGTTAAGTTATAAACTTTCAAATAAGCGTCATAATAGTCATAACGGAAATACGGTAATCCATAGATTATAGCCCCTCCCACTGCAACTATTAAAATAGCCAACAAATTCTTTTTTAATTTTTCTCCTAATCCAAATTTCTCTAAAAAACGTTCCATTTTTCCTTGTATGATATAAATATAAAACTTATACCATACTCCTCCTTTCCAATTGATTATATTCTTAATTTTATATTATAATTAAAATATAACTGTGGACTCTTCGAACTG
>JAHHSZ010000086.1 GCA_020024915.1 Fusobacterium sp.
ATGACAAAACAAGAATTAAAAAATAGAGTAATAAAGACTATTGAAGAAAATAAAGATATAATTATTAAGGTTGGAAGGAAGATATATCATAATCCAGAATTTGGGTATAAAGAATTTGAAACTACAAAAACAGTTAGAGAATTTTTCAAAAATGAATTAAATATAGAGACGGAGGATAAAATAGCTTATACAGGATGTAGAGCAAGAATAAATGAGGATAAAGCTGGGATAAAAATAGCTATTTTAGGAGAGTTAGATGGAATCTCTTGTAAGGAGCATTGTGATTCTAATTCAATTGGAGCCTCTCATACTTGTGGACACAATGTACAGATAGCTGGAATGTTAGGAGCTGCAGTTGGACTTATAAAATCTGGAGTATATAAAGAGTTAGATGGAAAAATAGATTTTATGGCTACACCTGCTGAAGAGTTTATAGAGTTAGCATATAGAAGTGAATTAAAAAAAGAGGGGCATATAAAATATTTTGGTGGAAAACAGGAGCTTATTAGAAGAGGAGCTTTTGATGATGTGGATATGTCTATGATGTTTCATGTTTTAGATACTGGTGATAGAAAGGTATTAACTGCACCAGAGAGTAATGGATTTATAGGAAAAGAAATAAAATTTATAGGAAAAGAAGCTCATGCAGGATCAGCTCCATATGAGGGAGTAAATGCTTTAAATGCAGCTATGTTGGCAATTAACAATGTTCATGCTCAGAGGGAAACATTTAAAGAGGCAGATAGAGTAAGATTTCACCCTATCATCACAAAAGGTGGAGATATTGTAAATGTTGTTCCTGCTGATGTAAGAATGGAGTCATATGTAAGAGCAAGAACAATATCAAGTATGATTGATGCTAATAAAAAGGTAAATAGAGCTTTAATAGCAGGAGCTATGGCAGTAGGTGCAGAGATAGAGATAACAGAGTTACCAGGATATTTACCAATTTTAAAACATGATAATATGGAAAAAGTTTTGAGAGAGAACTTGGAATATATTGGATTGACAAGTGATGATATAATTGAAGGTGGAGACTTTACAGGATCATTTGATTTTGGAGATGTATCTCATATTATGCCAACACTTCATCCTATGTTCGGTGGTGTAAAAGGAGCTCTTCATACAAGAGAGTATCAAATAGTAGATGAGGAGTATGCATATTTAGCACCAGCTAAAGCTATGGCATTAACTGTTGTAGATCTATTATTTAATGATGCAGAGAAAGGAAAAGAGATATTAGATAACTTTACTCCTGTGATGACAAAAGAGCAGTACTTAGAGTTTATGGAATCAAATGACAAAATAATAAAAGCTTAACAAAATTCAATTAAATCAGTAACATATGTTACTGATTTTTTTTATATTATATAGTATAATAAGCTTAAAATAAAAGGACAATTGGAGAATAATTATGAAATATATAGATGAAAATATGAGTGTATTAGAGATTTGTAAAAAATATCCTGAGTGAATAGATATTTTTGAATCAAAGGGGATTAAAAACCTAAAAGATGAGAATATATTAAAAATAATGGGAGATTTAACTTTAAAAAGTGTGCTTTTAACAAAGAAAATAGACATAAAAATATTTGTAGAATTTTTAAATGAGTACATAGATAATAGTAGAAAAAATGTGGATATTACAATGATAGAAAAAGAGATTACATCACAAGAGATAAGCGTTATGGGATTACTACCTTGTCCTATAAGAATACCGTTATTAGAGGGATTTAATAAATTTTTAGAAGAGAATAGTGAGTTAAAAGTAAAATATGAATTGAAAGCAGCTTCAGCAGGTTTAGATTGGTTAAAAGAGGATGTAATAAGAGCTAATCATCCAGAGAAATTAGCAGATATATTTATATCAGCAGGATTTGATCTATTTTTTGAAGATAAACTTATGGGAAAATTTAAAAAAGAGCATATATTTAAAGATATAACAGGGATAGAGAGATACAACAGAGATTTTCAAAATGACGAGATCTCTTTAAAAGATCCAGATGGAGATTACTCAATGTTAGGAGTTGTTCCAGCTATATTTTTAGTAAATAGAGATATGTTAGGAGATAGAGAGGTACCGAGATCTTGGAAGGATATATTAAAACCAGAATTTAAAAAATCAGTAAGTTTGCCAATATCTGATTTTGATCTTTTTAATTCAATTTTAGTAAATATTAATAAGAATTATGGAGAAGATGGAGTTGAAAAGCTAGGAAAAGCTTTATTACAAAATTTACATCCAGCTCAAATGGTAAAGTCTGATAAATTAAAAGAGAATACACCAACAGTTACAATAATGCCTTACTTTTTTACAAAGATGATAAAAGAAGATGGTCCAATGATACCTATTTGGCCAGAAGATGGAGCTATTATCTCACCAATATTTATGTTAACTAAGAAAGAGAAAGAGGAAAAGATAAAAAAAATAGTAAATTATTTGGCAGGTGAAGAGGTTGGAAAGATATTTTCTCATCAAGGATTATTTCCAACTGTAAATCCAAATGTTGATAATAGACTTGAAAGTAAAAAGTTTATGTGGTGTGGTTGGGATTACATACACAATAACAATATTGGTGAAATTTTAGAAAAATGTAAGAGTATATTTTTTAAAGCGAGTGAGGAGGAGTAAGATGAACTTAATAACAGTTTCAGGCCCACCTTCATCAGGTAAAACCTCTCTTATTATAAAAACAATAGAGAGTTTAAAAAAGCGTAGAATAAAGATAGGAGTAGTTAAATTTGATTGTCTATATACAGATGATGATAGACTATATGAAAAGATAGGTGTTCCTGTAAAGAAGGGACTTTCAGGATCATTATGTCCAGATCACTTTTTTGTAAGTAATATTGAAGAGGTTGTAAAATGGGGAGTAGAACAGAAATTAGATCTTTTAATAACAGAGAGTGCAGGTTTATGTAATAGATGTTCACCATACATAAAAGATGTAAAAGCTATCTGTGTCATTGATAATCTAAGTGGAATTAATACACCTAAAAAAATTGGACCAATGCTGAAAAGTGCAGATATAGTTGTAATAACAAAGGGGGATATTGTTTCACAAGCAGAGAGAGAGGTATTTGCTATGAGGGTTATGAATGTAAATCCAAGAGCAACGATTATGCATGTAAATGCTCTAAGTGGACAAGGTGCTTACGAGTTTGGAAGTTTAATATATGATGAAAATGATAAAATTGAAAGTTTGAAAGGAAAGAGTTTAAGATTTTCTATGCCTTCTGCACTCTGTTCATATTGCTTAGGTGAGACTAGAATAGGTGAAGAGCATCAGATGGGAAATGTAAGAAAAATAGATTTGAAAGATTCTGGTTGTAGTGGTGATAGCTGTGGTAAATAGAGAGTTTTTATTGAGAAAACCTTTAAATGAAGTGATAGAGAAATACACTTTTGTTGAGGATTTTTTAAAAAATAATAGCGTTGAATTTAAAAAAAATATGAGTATTGAAGAGGTACTATTCTCATATGATGAGGATATTTTAGAAGAAAAAGGATTGAATAGAGAGAACTTTGTAGAGAATTTGATACAATTTTCAGAACAGATGATAGATATATTGGGATTAGATAATAATGTTGTGGAGGAGATAACAATATTACCTGGAATCAATAAATTTGGAGAAGAGGAGAAATTCGACAAAATAGTAATAAAAAAAGGAGAGATAGTATCTATAGTTGGTCCTACTGGAAGTGGAAAGAGTAGATTTTTAGCAGATATAGAGTGGGGAGCTCAAAATGATACACCAACTAAAAGAACCATATTAGTAAATGGAGAACCATTAGATAAAAAGAGTAGATTTTCATCAAGTAATAATTTAGTAGCACAACTTTCTCAAAATATGAACTTTATAATGGATTTGAGTGTATATGAGTTTTTAGAAATGCATGCTAAAAGCAGAATGGTTGAGAATCCAGAGTCAGTAGTAGAAAAAATATTTGAAAAAGCTAATGAATTAGCTGGAGAAAAGTTTGAAATGAGTGCTCCTGTTACTAGCTTGAGTGGTGGACAATCAAGAGCATTGATGATTGCTGATACGGCTATACTTAGTACTTCTCCAATAGTTTTGATAGATGAAATTGAAAATGCTGGTATAGATAGAGAGAAAGCATTAGAGTTATTAGTTGGAGAGGAAAAAATAGTATTGATGGCTACACATGATCCGTTGTTAGCTCTGATGGGAAATAAAAGAATTATAATTAAAAATGGTGGAATTTATAAAATAATGGAAGTGTCAGAGAATGAGAGGGCTATTTTAGAGGAGTTGAGTAGATTAGATAGCATTGTTCAAAAGTTAAGAAATCAGCTTAGATCTGGAGAAGAATTGAATTTTAAAATAGATAAATAAATTATTATAAACTATATTTATTTGATTTTAAATGAAAAAGATGTTACAATGTGCCTTGTGAAAAAATTAAAGAAGGGGAGATAAATGTTTAGTAAAATTGAAAAATTATTAAAAAAATGTAATAAAAAGAAAAAAAGGATAACTTTAGGATTAGTAATATCTTTTTTAATGTCAGCAAATCTATTCGCTGAAGTAAATGAAGTCAAAAAATTAGAAGATTTTTCTGAGATAAAAGAAATATTTAAGGAGAAAAAAATAATAGAAAAAAAATTAGAAAATGGGGATATAATTACAATAAGATTTACGGATAATAAAGTAATAATTATTCATAAATATAAAAATGTGGAAAAAACATATGGAATATTTTTAAAGGATTTATCAACATTAGATAAAAATACAGCTAATAATTTTTATCAAAATTTAGTTACAATATTAAAGAGCATATCAAAAGAAAATACCAATCCAAAAACAGAAAATATAATTGATACTGACAATAATGATTTACTATTTGGAATACAAGTTATTGGTAATGTGGGAATTAATAATGGGATTATAGATTCTTTTGATCAAGGACAATACATTGAAGGAAGCGAGACAAAAGAAGCTATTGGAATTAATAATGGTTTTATAAATAGTAACAATGCACAAAGTATTTTTGATTTTGGAATAGGAATTAATAATGGAATTAGTCAAAGTAATTTACATGGACAATATATATCTTCAGGAACAGGAGTTAATAATGGTATTATAAAAACTGGAAATTGGGGACAAACTATTGATTCTTCACTAAAAATTGGTATTGGAATTAATAATAATCTTATTGAGAGTGAAAACATTGGACAAATAATATTAGGTGGAATAGGAATCAATAATGGAAAAATAGACGCTCTAATTACTCAAACAGTTTCTAACAATTCACTTGGAGTTAATAACGGATTGGTTGAAGGGGATATTGGACAAAATATTTCTGATTCGCTTGGAATTAATAGTGGAGAGATGATAGGACATGTAAGAGGACAAAGTGTTTACGATGGAATAGGAGTTAATTTAGGATATTTAAGTTCAATTATTTCTGAGGATTCTTTTGGTGGAACTATTGTTCAAGATATTAAAGGATTAGGAATTAATAACAGTATTTTGTACACTCCTGATGGTTATGGACAACTTATGAGTAAATCAGGAATAGGGATTAATAATGGTGTTATAAAAGGTATTGCAGGTCAAGGAATAGATGGACTTGGCGTAGGAATTAATAACGGAATAATTATAGCCAAAGAAGGATATTATGCTCAAAATGGTGGGAATTTTTATAGAAATGGAATAGTTTTAGATAGAGATAAAGATGGTAAGTTAGTATTAAATAATGGTTCTTTTAAATTAAATAAAAAAGATATTAAATATAATGATAATACTAAGATATATGACAAAAATTCTTTAAAATCAATTGAAAATAAATTTAG
>JAHHSZ010000009.1 GCA_020024915.1 Fusobacterium sp.
CTAGAAGAACAATCTCCCCTTTGATTGGATTTTTAGACAATTTTTCAATAAGTTCAGTAGTAGTTCCTCTCAGTATCTCCTCATAAATTTTAGTAATCTCTCTAATTATTACTACCTCTCTTACACCTATAAACTGCTCTATATCTCTCAATGTCTTCTCTATTCTAAATGGAGACTCATATATGACTATTGTTCTCTCTTCTTCAGCTAAAGATTTCAAAAGAGTTTGTCTTCCCTTTTTCTTTGGTAAAAATCCCTCAAAACAAAATCTTCTCATACTCAATCCAGCTACAGAAGCTGAAGCTGTAAGAGCACTTGCTCCAGGAATAGGAACAACTTTTAGCCCCTCTTTGTGAGCTGCATCTACCAATTCATATCCAGGATCTGATATGCAAGGAGTTCCTGCATCAGTTACTAGTGCAATATCTTTTCCCTCTTTTAAAAGGTTTATTATATTTGCTATCTGATGCATTTTAGTGAACTCATCATATCTATATACAGTATTTTCAATTTCAAAATGGTTTAATAATTTTTTAGTAACCCTTGTATCTTCAGCAAAGATATAATTTACCTCTTTTAAAATACGTATACCTCTTAGAGTCATATCTTCAAGGTTCCCAATAGGTGTTGCCACTATATATAACATATTCTTCCTCTCCTATTTTCTTTCTAAAAGCATTCCTTTTAAGATTCCAATAGCTGTATCCAATTGAATATCTTTATGTTTCTCAAACTCTTCAGCTTTCTTTTCTCCGATAACTTCTTTTATTATCTCTTTCTTATTTTCTTTTGATTCTTTTTCATCAATATTAGTTACCATTCCATCAAAAAGCATATAATCCTCTTTATCTTCTACTTTTACATCTGGCTCTATTCCAATACCATGAATACATACTCCACTAGGTGTATAGTACTTAGCTATTGTAAGTTTTATTCCATCCCCATCAGGTAAATTAACTAATGTCTGTACACTTCCCTTACCAAAAGTTTTTTCACCTATCAAAAGACCTCTCTTATTATCTTTAATTGCTCCTGCAACAATCTCAGAGGCTGAGGCACTTCCCTCGTTAATCAATATTACCAAAGGAAAATTTCCATAGAATTTTCCCTCTCTATTAGATATTTGCTCTTCACCATCTTTTGATTTTACACTTACTACTTTACCCGACTTTAAGAACATAGATGATATTTTTATTGCTTGATCTAAAGCTCCGCCAGGATTGCTTCTAAGGTCAAGTACTAGAGCTTTCATTCCTTTTTTCTGTAACTCTTCTAATCCTTTTGCAACATCTGGATATACATTTTCACCAAATTGAGTAAGTCTCAAATATCCTATCTTATTTTTATCATCTAGCATCTTAGTCTTAACATATTTTAACTCTACAACTGCTCTTACTATCTCTATCTCTTTAGGCTCTTTTAGTCCATCTCTTATCACTGTAACTTTAACTTTTGTATTCTCTTTTCCCTTTAATTTTTTTACAGCCTCTTCACTTGTAAGATTATATGTAGACTTTCCATCTATTGCTATAATCTTATCTTTAGGCTTTATTCCAGCTTTATACCCTGGACTATCTTCAATAGGTGACACTACCACTAGGGGCTCATTTACTCTTTTTTGCACTACCATTCCCACTCCAACATATTTGCCTTTTATATCTTCTTGAAAATTTTCTAACTGCTTTTTTGTAAAATAATTAGAATGTGGATCCTCAAGAGATTCCACCATCCCTTTTAAAGCTCCTTGCATAAGAACTGTTTTATCTATTTTTTTATCTCCAACATAATTTTGATTGATAACATCCATAATATCTGATAACTCTTTTAACTGTCTGATGTTTGTTAAAAATCCAACTGATTCCTCATTATCCTTACTCTTATTCTCTTTTCCAAAACAATTAGTAAAAATAAGTGCTGACATTAAGATTATTACCAACTTATTTTTTAATACACAATTCATATTGCCCCTCCTAAATTTCTCCCCATTTTTACAATTTCATCTATATTTACACTTATCTCTTTTACTGGATCTTTTCCAAATAGTGAAATATACTCTACATTTCCTTTAGTTCCAGTTATAGGTGAAAAGTCAAGTCCTTCCAAATAGAGTCCCTCTGCTCTTCCATACTCTATAATCTCTTTTATAACCTCTATATGCTTATCTTTGTTTTTTACTAGTCCCCCTTTTTCTATATACTCTTTTTCAACCTCAAATTGTGGTTTTATCAAGGCCATCAACTTTGTTTCAAATTTAAAAAATTTAACTAGGTCTCCTATTATCTTTCTTATAGATATAAAAGATACATCCATAACTATATAATCTATCCCACTGTAGTCAATATCTTCAAGAGTCAAATCTTTAATATGCATATTCTCTATAGATTTTACTTGTAAATTATTTCTCAATTTCCAATCCAATTGATTTGTTCCAACATCCACTGAATATACAAATTCAGCTCCATTTTGTAAAGCACAGTCAGTAAATCCACCTGTTGATGCTCCCACATCCAAAATTTTTTTTCCTAAAAAATCTAGAGAAAAAACTGATACAGCCTTCTCTAATTTTAATCCACCACGACTCACATATTTTAAAGAATCTCCCTTTATTCTTATGTTCAATTCTTTATCTGATTTTATCATAGTTCCACTTTTGTCGATTTTTTTATCATCTATTATTACAAGTCCAGCCATAATTGCTCTTTGTGCCCTCTCCTTGTCTGGATAAAAACCTCTTTTTACAAGTAAAACATCCAATCTCTCTTTCATATTACACCTCAGATTTTAAAGATCTCCTCATCTATCATATATGGTAAAAGAGGACTTTCTAACATTATATTTTTAAATCCTTTTTTATCAACTATTCTTTTTAACTTTTCTGTCTCTCTTACTCTTTGAATAAAAAAGTTATCTCCAATTGGAATCTTTTTATTCTTTTTATAGTAATTCAAAAGTTGTTTAGTAGTCTTTACTTTCAACTCCTGCTTAGCTCTCTTTAATCTATCCTTTATAACTCCTTGAGTACAGTTTAATTTCTCTGGAATATCATCTAGTTGAACCCCTTTAGCCATTAATTCCAAAATCTTATCTGCTCCAATAGGATTTATTCGATGATATTTAGCTGAATACATATCAGCCCTATGTACTATGTGAGCCTCTTTACTGTTAGGCTGAATCTTCCCCCATTTTCCATGATGAGAAAGAACTATATGGATTATATTCTTCTTTATATTATCCTTTAACTCCATACCTACCTTCTCTTCTATCTCTTTTAATACTTTTTCTGCCTCTTTTGTGATATACTCTGGTTTCTTTAGCATCATCTGAGAATGTGAGAATTTTTCTTCAGTTTTTCTTATACTTCCCTTACTTAAGTCATGTATTATAATTCCAACTGTTAGAGCAAAAAAATCAACTCTCTCTTTAGCCTCTAAATATGTTCTATAATCCCTTTTTAATTCATCTATTGAAATTTTTAAAACATCATATGTATGAGTTGACACCTTTACTCCCTGATCATCAAAAAGCTCTAAATCTTGTACCATCTCTAGATTTAAAAGAGAGTTTATAAATTCTAATGCTTTTTTATTCTTTTCTTGCATCTATTTTTTCCTCAATTCTTCCTATTAAATTTTCGCCTCTTAACCCAAACTCTTCCAAAAGTCCATCTCTCTTACCATGAGGTATAGCTCCATTTTCTATAGATATTTTTTTTATTATCTTACTTATATTCTTTTTATTGTAAAATTCCATTATACTACTTCCAAAAGAATTTTTCTCATAGGCTTCTTCTAAAACAAATATATTCTCATATTTATTTACACAATCTAAAAGATACTCTTCATCTAAAGGTTTTAGTGTCGATGCATTTACTATTGTTCCTTTTATTCCTTTAGATTTTAATCTATCCTCTATACTTAAAATCTCTTTTATCATACTTCCTGTAGCTATAAAAAGATTTTCTTTTCCTTTTCTTATCTCATTCCATTTTCCAAATCTAAATTTATTCTCTTCAGCTATATTATACTCTATCTCTCTTGGTACTCTAATAACTAAAGGTCCATCTTGAAAATTTTTAGAAAATTCTAACATCTCTATCAATTCTTTAGATGTAGCAGGTGCCATCACAACATAGTTCGGAATTGTTAAAAACATTGAAACATCATATAACCCGTTGTGAGTCTTTCCATCCTCTCCTACAATTCCAGCTCTATCAACTATAAACCTAACTGGTAATTTTTGTAAAGATATATCATGTATCAGTTGACTATATCCTCTTTGTAAAAAAGTTGAATAGATAGCCACATAAGGTTTTTTGCCCTGTGTTGCCAATCCACCAGCAAAGGTTACTGCATATCCCTCTGCTATTCCTGTATCTATGGCTCTTTCTGGAAATCTCTTAAAAAACTCTCCCAAACCTGTTCCCTTAACCATACCAGAACAGATAGCAAATATATCTTTATCCTCTTCAGCTAATTTAACTATCTCCTCTCCAAATATACTTGAATATGTCTTCATACTTGAAGCTGTAGTTCCCGTTTCCATATTAAATGGAGATATTCCATGAAATTTCTCCTTGTCCTCTTCAGCATAAGAGTAACCCTTTCCCTTTTGAGTTTTAATATGAATAAATATTGGCCCCTCCATATTTTTTATCTTATTAAGAGTTGAAAGTAATTCCTCAATATTATGTCCATCTAAGACACCAAAAAATTTAAATCCAAGACTCTCTAGCATACTCAGAGGTAAAAAAAAGTTTTTTACTGAAAATTCCATCCTCTCTAAAGTATTTGACACTCCATTAGCTATCTTTATCTTTTTTATAATCCCTTTGACATCATCTCTAAAGTTCATATACTTCTCACTTATCATAAATTTTCCAAAAAATCTTGAAAGTGAGCCAACATTCTTTCCAATTGACATTTCATTATCATTTAAAATAATAATAAGATTTTTTAATTTATTTCCACCTATATTATTTAGTGCTTCTAAAGAGTGTCCATTTGATATTGATGCATCCCCTACTACTACGACTACTTTTTTATCTGGAGAGCCCATTGCTATCCCTGCTCCTGCTGAAAGAGCTGTTCCTGCATGTCCAGATATAAATGGGTCTGTATCACTCTCTTTAGGATCACTAAATGGTCCTATTCCCCCTCTTTTCCTCAGAGTATGAAAATCTTTATCTCTTCCAGTAAGTAATTTATGGACATATGACTGATGTCCAACATCAAATAGTAATCTATCTTTTGAAAAATCAAAAACTTTATGTAAGCATAGAGTCAGTTCAACTATCCCAAGGTTAGAAGATAGGTGTCCACCATTTTTACTCACTGTTTCAATTAGAGTTTTTCTTATACTTTCTGCCTTATTATTCATTTCTTCTATATTCATCTCTTGTATACTCTTCATCTATCCTACCCCTGTAAATACTTCATGAAAACCAAACCAACTACTATTCCTGAAATACACCCAATCAATACCTCAAATGGGGTATGTCCTAAAAGTTCCTTTAACTTTTCACTTTTCTCCAATCCAAAATATCTCTCATATCTTTTCTGTCCTAATATAAGAGGTATCTTTTCAACAAACTGATTTATTACTCCTGCTTGTTTTCCTGCTGCTCTTCTAATTCCTGTAGCATCATACATAACTATTCCTGACAATATGATTGAGATAGCAAACAGATCACTACTTATTCCATAACGAATACCTATGCATGTTGTCAAACAAGAAACTGTAGAACTATGAGAGCTGGGCATACCACCTGTCTCCCACATTCTTTTTAGATTCAACCTTTTCTCTATGAAGATTGAACTAATTACCTTATAAAATTGTGCTATAAACCAAGCTACAAAAACTACATCTAGTACCCTATTGCCAAAAATTATCCCGGGACTCATATTTATATCCTCTTACTTATATATTTTTTAATTCTAAAGAAATTACTGGTTTTTCTTCATTTTCTCTAAATAAGATTATAGTTCTTCCAATTATTCCTACTACTTCAAACTCTTTACACTGAGATAATTGCTCCATTATCTCTCCTTTTTCCTCTTCACAATTTTGAAGTATCTTAACTTTTATAAGCTCTCTTGAATCAATAGCATCTAATATACTTTGAATTAGATTGTCTGTTACACCATCTTTTCCTATTCTTACTAATGCATCTAAATCATGTGCTCTTTTTCTTAAATATGCTCTTCTTTTACTTGTCAATTTCATTTTATTCTCCTTTTCCTATACTTCCATTATAATTGGTAATATCATTGGGGTTCTTTTTGTCTTATTATAAAAATATTTTGCTGCTATATCTCTTGTTAAATTCTTTAATAGCCCCCAGTCCTTTGAGTAATAATTCTGTGTGTCATCTATTTTTTCTTTTATGCTCTCTATTGCCTCTTTAATGATATCATCTGACTCTTTTGAATAAACAAATCCTCTTGTCACTATATCAGGACCTGCAACTATCTTTCTTGTTCTCTTATCCAAAGTGAATACTATTACCACGACTCCATCTTGAGATAGTTGTTGTCTATCTTTTAAAACAATATTTCCTATATCTCCAACTCCTAGTCCATCAACAAGAGTACAACCTGCATTAACTTTTCCTTTTACCTTTGCACCTGATTTTGTCACTTCTATCTTGCTACCATTTTGAGCTATTATGATATTACTTTTAGATACTCCAGTTTCTATAGCTGTATCCTTATGAGCTTTTAACATCTTATGCTCTCCATGAACAGGCATAAAATACTTAGGCTTTATCAAGTTTAACATCAATTTTTGCTCATCCTTACTTCCATGACCAGAAACGTGTATTCCTGCTATCTTTTTAAATACAACTTGAGCATCATATTTTAATAAATTGTTTATATTATTAGATACTGCCCTCTCATTTCCAGGTATTGGAGTAGCAGATATGATTACTGTATCTCCCTCTTTTATCTTTATATGCTTATGCATATTTTTAGCTATTCTTGAAAGAGCTGCCATTGGTTCTCCCTGGGTTCCAGTACAAAGTATAACAACCTTATTATCCTTTAAGCTATCAACTTCTGACAATGGTACCATCATATCATTTGGAATATTTAAATATCCTAAGCTTCCTGCTATTTCAAAAACTTTAACCAAGCTTCTCCCATCTATAGCTATCTTTCTTCCATACTCCTGTGCTACATTAACTATCTGTTGTAATCTGTGTACGTGTGAAGCAAAAGCTGCCACTATTATTCTTCCCTTAGCTTTTGAAAACTCCACTTTAAATGCCTCTCCAACACTTCTTTCTGATGGTGTAAATCCATCTACTTCAGAGTTTGTTGAGTCTGAAAGCATCAAATCTACTCCCTGCTCTCCTATTTGAGATAATCTAGCAAAATCTACTCCCTCTCCGTCTACTGGAGTTAAATCTATCTTAAAATCTCCTGTATGGAATACTGTTCCAGCTGGAGTCGTTACAAAAATAGAGTAAGCATCTGTTATTGAGTGAGTTATTTTTATAAATTCTACAATAAAGTATTTTCCCACTTTTATCTTACTTCTTCCCTTTACCTCTTTCATCTTAGGGATATCCTTACCAAAACCATTTTCAAATTTTGATTTAGCTAGTGCAAGAGTTAATTTTCCTCCAAACATTGGAACACTCTTATCAATTTTTTGGTAAAGATATGGAATTGATCCTATATGGTCCTCATGTCCATGTGTAATAAATAACCCTTTTATCTTATCTTTATTATTTTCTAAAAAGCTAAAGTCTGGGATAACTAGATCTATTCCTAATAAGTTATCATCTGGAAATATAACTCCAGAGTCAATTATTATAATCTCATCTCTATATTGGATTACAGTACTATTTTTCCCTACCTCTTCCAATCCACCTAGAGGAATAACATACATTTTCTCCTCTTTTGCACTCTTAATCTCTTTTATGTCACTTACTACTACTTTATCTAAATCTTTTACCTCTTTAGTTACTTTTTTAAGCTTTTCACTCTTTAGCTCTTTTATTCCAGCTTTAATAGCCTTTATTTTTTCTTTTATACCATCTACTCCACTAGTATTTTCTAGCTTTAATTTTTTTTCAAGTCTTCTTTTCTTCTCTTGATTAATACTGCCTTTTTCTGTCCTTAACATTTTCTCTCCTTTTTCCTTATTTTACCTCCACCATTACAAATTTAATTCTTACTTCCACTCTCTTTTTCTTTTCTTTCTCTATCTTTTATCTCTAGGTATTTATCAATAAATTTTTTCGTCATTCCTCCAGCAACAGCACCACCACCACCAGCACCTTCTAGTATAGTAGCAAAAACTATTTCAGGATTATCAGCTGGAAAGTATCCTGCTACCCAGGCATGTGTTATTTTAGAGTGAGCATTTTGAGCTGATCCACTTTTTGCTGCAACCTGTATTCCTGGTGTTCTTAAGACTTTGGTTGTTCCGTTATCTTGAGATACAGTTGCCACTAAGGCATCATTTAATACATTATAATATGACTTTGGATATGTCTTTATCTTTTGTTCATGTAATTCTACAGGATAGATATTTCCCTTTGAATCTTGAAACTCCTTAACTAAGTGCGGAGTATAAACCTCTCCACGATTAGCTATTGCTGCGTATACATTTGCTATTTGTAATGGTGTTACTAAAAGATATCCTTGTCCTATTGATAATAATATAGTATCCCCTTTAAACCAACTACTTCCTATCATCTTTTTCTTCCAAGCTACATCTGGAAGTAAACCTCTCTTCTCTCCTGGAATGTCAATTCCTGTTCTCTTTCCCAAACCAAAAGAGGAAGCTGTGTCTATTATAGGTTTATGACCTATCATATCTGCATTTTTGTAATAGTATGGATTGGCTGATTCTACTATTGATTTTTTCATATCAGTATAACCATGACCTCCAGCTTTCCAAGCTCTCCATTTCCATTTTCCTATTTGATAATACCCAGTTTTATCATAATATGTCTCCTTAGGATCAATCCCGTTCTCTAAAAAAGCTACAGCTGAAACTACTTTAAATACTGAGCCAGGTGGATACTCCCCAGCTATAGCTTTATTTGAAAGTGGTTTTCTAGGATCATTTATAATCTTATTCCATTCATCATATGAAATCTGCGAACTAAAAGTATTTAATGAGTAAGTTGGATAACTCACCAAAGTTAATATCTCTCCATTTTTAGGATTAATGGCTATAAAAGCTCCTGCTCTACCATCTTTTTTGAACTGTTGCTCCATATACTCTTGTAACTCCATATCTAAAGTGATGTACATATCCTTACCAGGTACAGGAGTTTTCTTTCTCTCAACTTTTCTCTGTAATTTATTCAAAGCATTTACTTCTATATATTCAAAACCATCTTCACCTTGTAATTTTCTGTCATATTCATTCTCTAATCCATCTTTTCCTATGACATCTCTTGGACTATATCCCTCATCTTTTAGCTTTTCATACTCTTTTTCTGATATTTTTTTTACATATCCTATGCTATGTGCTGCCACAGAATCAAATAAATATCTTCTTTTTGAATATACTTGTACTTGTAAATATGGATAATCCATTAATTTTTCCATAATCTTATGTGCAACATCTGGATTTAAATCCTCTATTATTACATTCTCTCTAGTGTATGGAAATATCTCTCCATATCTTATTCTCTTAGTTATAAACTCCTCTGAATATCCTGTTAAGGTACTTATTTCCTTTACAACTTCTGGATTTTGCTTTCTCTCATAGAGATAAACCAATCTATAACCAGAGCCATTGGTTGCTATCAATCTCCCTTTAGAATCATAAATTTTTCCCCTAGGAGCATCTATTTTTTTTATCTTAAATCTATTTTTTTCTGAAAGATATGAATATTCATCACCTCTTAGAACTTGAAGATACAACATTCTCATTCCTATAAGTATAAATACCAACAGCATAAAACCTTTTACAATTATATTTCTTGAGCTGCTGTCTTCCCCAAGTTTTATTCCAATATTCCTTCTTTTTATTTTCTTCATCTCTATTATCCTTTAATACTCTTATCTTTTCTTTTGGAAATACAAATATAAACATAGTTCAATACTACAAACCCTATGATATTAGCTACTACATATGTAGCTTTTAAATTTCTATAGGATAATACAGCATAGATAACTCCCTGTATTAAAGAAAAAATTAAAATATTACTCTTACTGTATGATAAATGTAAAAACAAAAAATCTAATAGATAATAACCACAGATAAAAACTGTCATTATTACGAAAAAATCATTTGTTTGTAGTGATAAAATAAAAGCCATTATACCTATTATTAAAATATTTTTTTCTCTCTTTGCTCCTATTAAATAAACTAAAAAACTTAGAGCAACAACTAAAAAATTAGCATTAAAAGGTAAACTAACCTCTAAGAACACTCCTAAAATAGATAACACATATAACATATAACTTCCTACTTCACAATTATATTAATTTTATTTTTTAAATCTGACTTCTCAATTAGATTGTCTATATTCAATACCTTAGAAATTTTATAAGCTATGAAATAATCCTCTGGTGCATACTCAATTATTGAACTTTCTACCTTGCTCTTATCAGTTTCACTCTTTATATTTTTATATCCATCTTTCTTTAAATTTTCCACAGCAGATTTAATCTTATCATCATTATCTCCTGTTACATCTATTGAAAAATCTATATTTTTCTCTTTTCCCAATACTATAACAATGTTAGCTAGTGTTGGTACACTAGGTACTTGTTGAATTTTTAAGTATTTTTCATTTATCTGCATAACTATCTCTTGAGCTTTATCCACAGATATATCATTAAGTATTATATAACTTTCATCTAGGTTATTTTCATAGTTAGCTGCATTATACTTAACTCCCAATTTCTCTTTTAATCTCTCTCCAGTCTTTCTAGCATAACCATTGATATCATTCCCATTTAAGACATCTACTATTATGTTTTCATTTACCTCGTTTTTATTTTTAGCATTATTATACAATGAGTCAAACATTGAATACATACTTGAAGTAACTATGTATCTCTTATTATCTATAATTGTTTCAGGTATATTTTTTGAATTTCTAACATTTAATTTTACCTGTCCATAATTTACTCTCATATAGTTATTTAGTGAAACTGGTAATATTTTATTTACTACTTTCAATACCTCTTCTTCATTCTTATTATTTACCAACTCTCTAATTGTCTGTTCCTTATCTATATTTATATCAAAAGGGATCTTTACTGCTAATCTATCTTGATAAACAGCTATTAAATTGTCTTTTCCAATTATCAGATAACTACTATTCTTATCCAACTCTGGATTTTTTCTCAATGAATTAGCAAATAAAAAAACTACTAATGCTACCATTATAAATAATACTGTCAATATTGATCTCATTCTTCTATTCATCTGCTACTAACAACTCCTTCTCTAACGAGGTAATTTTTACTTCTATTATCTCATTTAATAATTTTTTGTCGCCTTTTACTTTAACCCTTAAATAGTTTTCACTATATCCATATAGGTATCCATCTATCTCCTCTTCAATAAGGATTTTTAAAGATTTTCCTATATACTTTTTCCTACTCTCTACTGCCATACTATTTCTTAACTCCTCTAGTTTGTCAGCTCTCTCTTTTTTTATCTTCGGTTCCACTTTATTTTTTAAAGTATTTGCCAAAGTTTTCTCTCTGTCAGAGTATTGGAAAATATGGAGTCCTGAAAACTTAATCTTATCAATAACTCTGTATGAGTTTAAAAACATCTCTTCAGTTTCTTCAGGGAATCCCACAATTATATCTGCTGTGTACTCCATATCCTTTACTCTTTCTTTCAATTTTAAAAGTCTACTCTCTATTAAATCACTTCCATAGTTTCTCTTCATAGCCTTTAAAACAGTATCATCACAAGATTGTAAAGAGATATGTAGATGCGGCATAAGATTTTCATACTTAAACATCTCTATAAATCTATCTGATATTTTATCAGGATAAACTGAGCCTATTCTCACTCTCTTTAAATTTTCAATCTTTAAAATCTCTTCTAATAGATCTTCAAAGTTTATATCTTCCTCTAAATCTTCACCATAAGCTCCCAAGTTGATACCTATCAAAATTACCTCTTTGAAGCCTTCTACTACTAATTTTTCAATCTCTTTTAAAATATTCTCTCTCTTTCTTGATCTACTTCTTCCTCTTGCAAATGGAATTTTACAGTAAGAGCAAAAATTATTACATCCATCTTGTATCTTTACATATGCTCTTGACATCTCTCTTAAAGTTGCAAACTCATATTCAGTATACTCATACTCATCAAAAATATTATCATTTTTTAATCTATCCATACTTCTATTTTCTATATCTTCTATAAAATTGACAATACCTTTTTTATACTTATTACCAATAACATAATCTATATCTTCCATTTCTAATAGCTCTTTACTATTAGTTTGTGCATAACAACCTGTCACTATAACTTTTCCTTCTGGATTTACTTTTTTGGCTCTTCTTAACATATTTCTTGTCTTTCTATCTGCCACACTTGTCACAGTACAAGAGTTTACAACATAGATATCTGCCTTCTCGTCAAAAGATGTCTCTGTATATCCCTTTTGTATTAATTGATTTTTTATACTTTCAGTCTCATACTGATTTACCTTACAACCTAAAGTATAAAAAGCCACTTTTTTATTGAAACTCATTTACTAAAACTCCTCCTACTACAATAGAAGCTGTCTCTGCTCTTAAGATCCTTTTTCCCAATGTTACTATATTAGCACCTTTCGATTTTAAATATTCAATCTCCTCTATATCAAAACCTCCTTCGGGTCCTACTATGTAAAGTACACTTTCTATCTCCCTCTCCTGTTTCATCAAAAGATTTTTTAAAGTATACTCCTCCTCACACTCATAGGGAACTATTACTAAATCATAATCAGACAACTTCAATTTATCTATTTTTGTTATCTCATCAATAATTAAAGGTTTCACTGCTTGACACTGTTTCAAAGCCTCTTTCACAATCAAATTCCATTTATCTTTTTTTTCTACCACTTTAGCTACACCTCTTTTTGTTGCTAGAGGTATTATCTTGTGTATTCCTATCTCTGTAAGTTTTTGAATAGTTAGATCCATCTTATCATTTTTTAAAATTCCAATAGCTGCATCTATCTTTACTCTAGTAGAGAAGCTATCCTCTCTAATCTCATCTATTGATAAAGTTATGGTCTTTTTATCTATCTCTATAACTCTACATAGATACTCCTTTTCCCCATCTACAGCTCTGACTATCTCTTTTAATTTTACTCTAAAAACATTTTTTAAGTGATTAACATCACCACGATCATCTATTACTATCTTATTTTCAAAAATATTCTCTCCTGATATTATAACACTTATCACAGAATTCTCCTATATCATATCTTTATTTTTTATAAACTCATCTAAAGTTGTTTCCTCTAATATTTTAGTCATTGCATTATCTAATTTTCCCCATATGCAACTTCCAGAACAAGTTCCCTCACCACATACAGCTTTATGCTCTTCACTCTCGTTACAATCTATAACTTTTTCCTCTTCGTCCAAAATTTTATACAGTTGATGTAAAGTTATCTCTTTTGGCTCCTTTGCAAGTCTATACCCACCATTTGGTCCTCTTTTTCCTTCAATAATATTCTCGTTTTTCAATTTAAATAGAATCTGCTCTAAATACTGTACAGATATATGTTGTTCATCAGATATCTCTTTTATTCTTACTAATTTATTCTCACTACTCTTATCAGCAATATAAACTAAGGCCTTCAATCCATATCTCACTCTTGTACTTATCTTCATTTCTTACTCCTGCTCCTTCACTTTTTTAAAATGTTCATAAGCTTTTTCTGTTACGACTCTTCCTCGATTAGTTCTTTTTATATAGCCTATCTTCACTAAAAAAGGCTCGTATACTTCTTCTAAAGTTCTTCTGTCCTCTCCTAAAAGTAGAGAAAGTGTCTCTATCCCTACAGGTCCTCCTCCATAGTTATCTATTATAGCATCTATTATATCTCTATCTAGATCATCTAATCCTACTGAGTCTATTCCTAAAATATCTAAAGCTTTCATTGAGATCTCTTTATTTATAATTCCATTCCCTCTTATCTCACAATAATCTCTAACTCTTTTTAAGAGTCTATTGGCTATTCTAGGAGTTCCTCTACTTCTACTTGCAAGTTCCAAAGCTCCTTCTTTTTCAACTTTAACTCCTAAAATTTTTCCACCACGTAGTATTATTTGAGCCAACTCTTCTTCTGTGTAATACTCCATTCTATGTGTAACTCCGAATCTATCTCTCAATGGAGAGCTTAAGAGTCCAGCTCTAGTCGTTGCCCCTATCAATGTAAAATTTGGTAAGTCAATTCTTATTGAACGTGCTGAAGGTCCTTTCCCAATTATTATATCCAGCTCTCCATCCTCCATTGCAGGATATAGTATCTCCTCTACAGTGTTATTCAATCTATGAATCTCATCAATAAATAGAATATCATTCTCCTCTAATGATGTCAAAATAGCTGCTAAATCTCCAGCTCTTTCTAAGACAGGTCCTGAAGTTATCTTCAAATTTGCTCCCATTTCATTAGCTATAACCCCCGCCAAAGTTGTTTTTCCTAATCCTGGTGGTCCATATAATAATATATGATCTACAGAACTTCCTCTTCTTTTAGCTGCTTCTATATATATTGACATCTTATCTTTTAACGACTCTTGCCCTATATACTCATTAAAACTCTTCGGTCTCAAACTCTTCTGTATCTCTATTTCATTTTCTAATTCTTGATCAGTAGTTACTCTATCCACCTATTTTTTCTCCTCACATAAACATTCCAATTATAAATTGAACAAATCCTATCAATGCTCCTAAAATTGCTCCTATAACCTCTATATGCTTAAATTCTTTTTCAGCTAAACCATAGGTTACCTCTTCTAATTTTTTCAGTGAAAAAGCATCAATATTTTTCACAATTATCCCTTTAAAATCAACATTTTCTTCAACATAACTGGAAAAAGTATTAAGTATTAATTCCTTATTGTCTAAGATAGATTCTTTAATCATCTCCTTTATCTTTTCTAGCATATCACTTGTTAAAAACATTGCTAGCATTGGAAATCTTTTAGATATCTCACTTTGAAGCCTTTCTTCCAGTATTTTATCCACCATAATGCTAAGTTTTTCATCTAAATTACCACTATCTAGTGATTTTAAAATCTCTTGTAGTGATACTAACTCAGTTTGAATCACATCAGCTATACTCTCTCCTATTTGATGTTTTCTTTTAGGCAATAATCCCTGTATCTTAAACAGTCCAAAATTTATCTCTTTATATGGTCTAAAAAGCATCTTTATTGCTATATAGTTAGTAATCCAGCCAATTCCAGCTCCTATACCTACTATCAGCACTAATTTTATCAATATTTCTATATTCAATTTTCTCTCCCTTTCTAAAAAATTTCTATAAAACTTCAACTATTTTTTTTACTATTCCAGTAAACTATTTTATCATAAATTTAAGTTTTTTTCAATTATATTATCCTTTTGAAATTAATTCTAGTTCTCATTTTTTCTCTATTTTAATACGTAAAAAGAGGAAAAAATTATTACATTGAATGGTAAAACTCTTTGAACTGTAACAATATTTTCCTCTTATTTTTTAAATCTCACTATTTAGAATTTAATTATTCTTTAGAACTATTTTTGCTCAGATATAACTTTGTTTATTTCAGCTATTACAGCATCTGCATCTAATCCATGAGCTGCAATTCCCTCTCCTAAACTCTCTCCAGCTGCAATCATACAACCTACACATCCGAGACCATATCTTGCAAATACTTCTCTTATAACAGGATAGTTTTGAACAGCTACTAAAATATTTGTATCTTTTGTTACCATAATTATCACTCCTATTGATTTTTTAAATTATACACTATTATTATAATAAAATTTACTTGTTATGTCAACTTTTATTATAATTATCTTCCTACAACATTTAATAGGTCATGTACTCTAACCATTCCAACAAGCTTATTATCATCTATAACTGGCAATACAGTTATCTGACTAGATCTATTTTCCATCAATTCTAAGGCATCTATTGCCATACTTTTAGAATCTGTTTTAGTAAAGTTTCTTGTCATTATATCCTTGGCTCTAAATGTAAAGAACTCTCCCTCTTTTGTCAAAGCTCTTCTTATATCCCCTTCAGTTATAATCCCTACCATAAGATCTCCATTCATAACACATACAGCACCTAAACTTTTCTCTGTCATAGTTAGAATAACATTTTTTATTGGACTCTCTTTATCACAGAATGGAAGTTCATCACCTTTTTTCATTATATCTTCAACTCTCATAAGAAGTCTTTTCCCTAGGCTTCCTCCTGGATGATATACAGCAAAATTTTCTGGCTTAAAATCTCTTCTCTTTATTAAAATTGCTGCTAAAGCATCTCCCATAACTAAAGTACTTGTAGTTGATGACATCGGGGCTAGATTTAGAGGACAAGCCTCTTTTCTAACTCCTATATTCAATACATAGTCAGCTGCTCTTCCCAATTTTGAATTTCTGTTTCCTGTCATAGCTACTACCTTTGCTCCTATTTTTTGAATAGAGGGTAGCAATGAAACTATCTCATCACTGTTTCCACTATTTGAGACTGCCAATACAACATCATCTGAGCCTATCATTCCTAAATCTCCATGTAATCCTTCAGCTGAATTCATAAATATTGCTGATGTTCCTGTTGAAGCTAATGTTGCTGCTATTTTCTTTCCAATCAATCCTGATTTTCCTATTCCTGTTACCACTACCTTTCCATTTGAATTTAGTATTAACTCCGTAACTTTTGTAATTTCACTATTTAAAGCACTTTTTACCCTTTGTAGCTCCTCTATCTCTGCATCAAATACACTTCTTGCATAGTCAACTTCATTAAACTCCATAGCTCTCCTCTTATCTTCCTTTTACTAAATCATCTATCTTTATTGCCACTTTTAATATCTCTTCTAAATCATCTAAAAATAACATATTCGGTCCGTCAGATTTTGCTTCATTTGGATTTGGATGAACCTCTGCAAATATAGCATCTACTCCTATTGCTAATCCAGCTCTCATGAGTGGGAATACATACTCTCTATCCCCTGACGTTGCTGTTCCTAATCCTCCTGGTCTTTGTACTGCATGAGTTACATCAAATACTACTGGATAGCCAAACTTTCGCATTTCCATAAAAGATCTCATATCCACTACCATATTGTTATATCCAAAAGTACTTCCTCTTTCACAAAGTAAAATATTTTCATTATTGCTCTCTTCCATCTTTGTAACCACATTTCTCATATCCCAAGGAGCTAAAAATTGACCTTTTTTAATATTTACTGGTAATCCTGTTTCTGCTGCTGCTAAAAGTAAGTCTGTCTGTCTACATAAAAATGCTGGAATTTGTAGTATATCTACAACTTCAGCTGCTTTTTTACACTGCCAAGTTTCATGTACATCAGTTATAATAGGTAAATCATACTTCTCCTTTACCGTTTTGAGTATCTCTAATCCTTTTTCTAAACCAGGTCCTCTAAATGAGTGTATTGATGATCTGTTAGCCTTGTCAAAAGAAGCTTTAAAAATATATTGTATTCCCAATCTATCACAGATTTCCTTTATCTTTCCAGCCACTTCCATCACTAGTTCTTCTGATTCTATTACACAAGGACCAGCTATTAAAGTAAATCTTTTATTTCCACCTATCTCTACATTCTTTCCAACTTTTACTACTTTTACATTATCTATCATTCCCCTTGTCCTCCTACTCTTTTCTTTACTATCTCTCTTCTTGCTATCTCTCTATCATCAAAGTGTATCTTTTTTCTTCCTAAAATTTGGTAAGTCTCATGTCCCTTACCAGCTATTAAAATAATATCATTTTTTTGAGCTATTTTTATAGCCTCCATAATGGCACACTCTCTATCCTCTTTTACTATATAGTTATTTCCATCCATTCCTTTTAATACATCTTCAATTATCTTATATGGATCTTCAGTTCTTGGATTGTCAGATGTCAAAATAGCAATGTCACTGAGATCTTGTGCTATTTTTCCCATTATTGGTCTCTTAGTAGAATCTCTATCTCCACCACAACCAAAAACAGTTATCACTCTTCCCATTTTTAACTCATTGACACTATTTAAAATATTCTCAAGTGCATCACCAGTATGGGCATAATCTACTACAACAATATAATCTTGTCCACAGTTAACAAGCTCAAATCTTCCAGGTGCACCTTTCAAATTTTCCAATCTTTTTAAGATACTCTTCACATCTACACCCAATTTTAAAGCTATACCTATAACTCCTAAAACATTGTATAGATTATACCTCCCTAAAATAGCCAACTTTATTTTATAGCTCTCTTTTCCTATTTTCAATCTTACCAATTGACCATCACTATGAAACTCTAAAATCTCACCCATCAGGTCTGCTTCTCTATCCAAAGAATAAGAATACCCTCCAAACTCCTCATACAATCTCTCTCCATAAGGATCATCTACATTGATGGCTGTACTATCCTTACACTTTGTCATTGTAAAAAGTTTTCTCTTAGCTTCAAAATAGTTTTGCATATTTTTATGGTAATCTAAGTGATCTAAAGTTAAATTTGTAAATGACGCTACATCAAACTTTAACATATCCACTCTTCCTAAAGAGAGGGCGTGAGAGCTGACCTCCATAACTAAGTATTCTAATCCTTTATCTATAGCTTTTTTACACATTTTAACTATATCTAATGACTCTGGTGTAGTATTTGGAGCTTCTATTATCTCATCTCCAATTTTATACTCAACTGTCCCTATTCTTGCAACTCTATCCTCTCCTAAGATAGATTCCAATAGGTAAGTTGATGTTGTTTTTCCATTTGTTCCTGTAATTCCTATTATTTTTAATCTATTTTGTGGATAGTTATAAAAATTTGAAGCTATTATTCCTAATTTTTTTCTTAAATCTTTAACAAGTATGTATTCTATTGGAAACTCTAATTCTACCTCTTTAGAAACAATAACAGCCTTTGCTCCATTTTCTACTGCTTGTTTTATATATTTATGTCCATCTACTATAGCTCCTTCTAAAGCTATAAAAATATCACCTTTTTTTATCTTTCTTGAATCATATTCAATTCCAGCATATTCTGATCTTTCTGATGAATTTTGAAGTATTCTATACTCTATTCCTTGCAGTAAATCTTCCATAACTCCTCCATATTACTTGATAAATTCGATATTTATAGTATGCATTCTTTCACAATAATCATTAACACCTTTATCTAAAGTATTTTGTAATTTAGAATACTCCCTATTCAATTTTTTTATCTCATTCCAATCTGGTTTCTCTTTTCTCATCTCTATCTGAGTTTCCATTCTTATTGCGTTTATCTTTTTCTTTATCAGATTGAACTCCTCTATGAATTCAGCTCTCATTTTTGTTATCTCTTCCCTCTGTTGAGTAGTTAAATTTTGAATAAAAACAATCCCTGTTTCATCACAAAATCTCTCATTCCCTAAAATATTTAGTTTAGATACAGTAAACAACAATATACATATACCTAAATATTTCATAATAGTCCTCCACATTCATTTTCTTCATTATATTAAATTAGTGTGGCATCCTTGTGACGTATTTTTTTAACACTACTATACACTTTTGATCTGCCAATCTATCTCTTTTTTCCCTATATTTCTTAAGATTTCATTTATCTTCTTAAAGTGATCACACCCAAAAAAACCTCTACTGGCTGAGAGTGGACTAGGATGTGGTCCCTCCAATATAAAATGTTGCTTATTTGTTATATAACTCTTTTTCTTTCTAGCATTATTTCCCCATAGCACAAATATTACTGGATCTTCTCTATCATTTAGATGTTTTATCACATTGTCAGTAAATATCTCCCAGCCCATACCAAAGTGTGAGTTTGCCTCTCCTGCTCTAACAGTTAATACTGTATTTAAAAGAAGTACTCCCTGCTCAGTCCAAGGAATTAAATATCCGTTATTAGGTATCTCCAATCCCAATTCAGCTTTTAATTCCTTATACATATTCAACAACGAAGGAGGTATTTTTATTCCTGGATTTACAGAAAATGCAAGTCCATGTGCTTGATTAGGTCCATGATAAGGATCTTGTCCTAAAATTAATACTTTAGTATCTTTATAACTTGTTAATTTTAAAGCTGAGAATATATTCTCCATCTTTGGATATATAACTCTAGTTTTATACTCTTTAATTAAAAATTTTCTTAATTTTTTATAATACTCTTTTTCAAACTCATCTTTTAAAATTTCATCCCAATCATTACCAAAAGTTATCATAAATCCTCCTAATTATTTTTATTTTGCTATTACCATACAATTTGGAAATCTTTTCCTTATCCCACAGTTTGAACACTTAGTCCTACACTCTGGAGTTAAAGCCACCTCTTCAGCTTTTTTCAACTCTTTCTTTAAAAACTCCTTATCTACACTTATATCAACTATATCCCAAGGAAGTTCTCTTTCCATATCTCTAGGTTTTAAATACTCATTCTCCTCCATTCCCAACTCTTCTATAGCATTTTTCCAGATATTAAAATTATCTTTATAATCATCTAATTTTGCTCCATTTTTCCAAGCAAGCTCTATTAAGTCAGATATTTTTTCATCACCTCTAGATAGGAATCCTTCTAAAAATGATTTTTTCATATCATGTATTTTTAAGTTGCAGCTTTTCTGCCCTCTAAATAGATCTCTTAACATAGTATGTTTTCTCTTCATCTCTTCAAAATTCATCTGTGCTGCCCACTGAAATGGTGTATGAGGTTTTGGTACAAAGTTTGAAATACTAACTGTAACATTTAATCTCTTATTTATTGGTCTACACTTATCCACAACTTTTTTAGCTAAATCATATATCCCTTTTACATCTTCATCAGTTTCAAATGGAAGTCCTATCATAAAATAGAATTTTAATGTCTCCCAACCACCTCTAACTGCAGCTTCTGCTGTTTCTAATACATCTTCTTCATTTACACCTTTGTTTATAATATCTCTCATTCTTTGTGATCCAGCTTCTGGTGCAAATGTAAATCCTGTTCTTTTACCACCACTGATATCTTCAGCTACCTCTACAGAGTGTGTATTCATTCTAAGTGAAGGTAAAGATATACCTAAGTTTCTATGATCATATCTATCTTTTATAATTTTAATCAAATTATCAATTTTACTATAATCACTACTGCTTAATGAAGATAAAGAAATTTCACCATAACCAGTATTTTTTATCATTTTTTCTATTAGTTCAATATTCTTTTCTAAACTTCTCTCTCTGACAGGTCTATATACAATTCCTGCCTGACAAAACCTGCATCCTCTAGAACATCCTCTCTGTATCTCTACAGTTGCTCTATCATGTACTATATTTATATATGGTACTATCTGATCTTCATAGTACTCTACATCATCTAAATTACTTACAATTGATCTCTTAATCTTTTTATCTCTCTTATGTATTGAAGGAACATAAACTCCATCAAAATCCTTTATAAGCTCTAATTTTTCATTCTTACTCTTGTCTTTATTTTCAACTAAAATCTTAGCAATCTTCGTCATTACCTCTTCTCCATCGCCAATAACTATAAAGTCTAAGAATTTCTCCATAGGAATAGGGTTTACCATACAAGTTCCACCTGCCATTATCAATGGACACTCCTCTCCTCTATCCTCTCTTCTCAAAGGTATTCCTGCTAAGTCTAAAGCATTCAATACATTGGGATAACACATCTCATAAGAGAGCGAAAATCCAACTACATCAAACTCTTTCAAAGGTGTTTTACTCTCTAAGGAGAACATTGGAATACCGTTCTCTCTCATAATCTTTTCCATATCTTCCATAGGTGAAAATCCTCTCTCTAATGAAAATCCTTCCACTCTATTCAAAAGACTGTATAGTATTCTAATCCCTAAATTTGACATTCCTACCTCATATATATCTGGAAAAAATAGACACATTCTAGCATCAAACTTCTCCTTGTGAATACTATTGATCTCATTTCCTAGATACTGTCCAGGTTTCTCTACTTTTAATAAATATTTATCTAAATTTACTCTCATTACATCTCCTTAGTTTACTCATCATCTAACTTTTGAAATCTTTTTAAATATATGTCTTTTGAACTAGAATGGTGTTCTTTTGCTAATTTTGCTAACTCCATATCTATCTTTTTTAATTTTTCATAAGAGATCTCACTATGATTCTCTAAGCTCTTCTCTCCAATCAAAACTTTCTTTACCCTTCTGTATAAAGAGGCATTGTACTTTCCACAATCATGTAATAGAGCTAATTTTTGATACAATCTCTCCTTTCCTAAAAGCTCATCATTTTTTACCAATCTATACAATCTAAAGGAGTGTATCCTATCATATCTGCTCATATTTTTAAATATCTCATACTCCTCTGGTATTAAGATCTCTTTTATCTCATCATCCCATTCCTTTTTATACCTTCCAAAGATAAATAACAATCCCTGTTTTATTCTCGCTATCATAATTCTCTCACAACTACAGTTCCATAAGTTTTTTTTAGAGCTTTGATATTTTTTCCATTTTTGCCTATCAACTCTCCCTTTTTACTCTTCAAAGTATAAAATATATAGATACTTCTGTCAGCATTACTCTCTATCTTTTCAACACTCTCTATCTTTAAATCACTGATCTCTTCAAAGATATTTCTCTTTAATTCATTTTCTAATATAATCTTACTAAGAGTAAGATATTTTCCTTCTATTGCCTCTTTTTTTCCTGTTAAAATATAGCCTGACATCATTCTAACCTGTTTTGGCATAAAAGAGTTCCCAGAAAAGTATAGTTTTCCATCTCTATAATTTATCTCTACCTCTCTAATATGCTCCTTTAACTCCAATCCTCTCTTATCAGTAAACTCACTTACATCATATTTTCCAGAAAGTTTTTTACACAAACTTTCTATCTTTTCAGGAGTGTTTTTTACTCTCTTTCTAGGATATTCATAGATATACTCTCTTCTTTTTATATATTCAGGAAAAACTAAATTTGGAAATGTTTTCTTTACCATTGTAACCTTTAGATCTCCATCAGATAACTCATTAAATCTCTCTTGTAATTTTCTCTTATCTCCATTGTAATTACTACTTACATAGAGAATATTTTCTATAGCACTCACTTTAGCGTCTGTTCTTCCAGCTTGCTGTACTCCCTTTGCCCAGCTGAATCCTATCTTCTCCATTACTTCTCTAAAGTACCCCTTTACACTTCTCTTTCCTGCCATCTCATCAAATGATTGAAATTTTGTTCCACTATATTTTACATAAAACATATAACCAAATTTTTCTGTTTTTTCAATTGATCTTATATCCATTCTATCCCCACACTTGACTAATTAACTTTCCATTATTATAAGTTGTAGTTACATCTACTTCTCCATTTTCACGATATTTTACCCAAACACCATCTTTTTTCCAATTTTTATATTTTCCTTCTTCCAATATCTGTCCATTCTCCCAAAAGTACTTCCAAATTCCTGTCCCTTTACTTAGGTCACTCTTGTACAATACTTTTCCATCTTTAGCAAAAGACTCTAAACTGATAATCTTATCATTTTTATAAACTACAATTGATTTTAATTTCCCATCTTCATAATAAGCTCTTTGCTCTCCTTCAACTTTATTATCTTTATAACTCTCTTCTAATACTACGTTACCATTGTATGAGTACCAGATCTTAGGACCTTCTAGCACTCCATCTACATATGTTTCTGTATACTCTATTATATCCCCTAAAAATAGAGCTAATTCACCTGTATAGGGAATTTTTTCATCTCCAACATATATTTTCCCATCATTTCCAACTCTCTTTACAGATAGGTCCTCTATTCTAATTTTATCCTTTACATCTTCTACTTTTTCTAATTCAATCTCTTTTTTCTCTTCTGCTTTAATCTCATCTTTTTCTACAACAAATTTATTCTCTAATGGAGTTATTTCTTTAAATTCAGATCCAAATAGTAGCATTGAAACAACAACATTTAATATGATTACAATTCTTCTTTTCACTTTCTTCTCCTTCATAAAAATATATACTATTTATTATACTATTTTTTTTATGAAATTTTAATATATATTTTACTTATTTAAGTGAAATCTCAATTTTATACATAATTTTTTACTCTTCCAAAAAAATAGGGAAAACAGAATCACTTAAGTGATTGTTTTCCCATTTCTCTCTATCTATTTTATTTAGAATAGTTAGGTGCTTCTTTTGTTATAGTTATATCATGTGGATGACTCTCTCTTAGTCCTGCACCTGTTATTTTTATAAATTTACCATTTAATTTTAGATCCTCTATTGTTGGAGTTCCACAGTATCCCATACCTGCTCTAATTCCTCCACAAAGTTGGAATACAACATCTTTTAAATTTCCTTTATATGAAATACGCCCTTCAATTCCCTCTGGAACTAATTTTTTTGCATCATTTTGGAAATATCTATCTTTAGAACCTCTCTTCATTGCTGCTATTGATCCCATTCCAACATAAAGTTTGAATCTTTTTCCCTCAAGAATAATCTCTTCACCTGGTGCTTCTTTGGTTCCAGCTAATAATCCACCTAGCATTACACAATCTGCTCCTGCAGCTAAAGCTTTTACTATATCTCCAGATAATTTTATTCCACCATCAGCTATTACTCCAATTCCTCTCTCTTTACATACTTGAAAAACATCATTTACAGCTGTTAATTGAGGTACTCCTACTCCAGCTACAACTCTTGTTGTACAGATAGATCCTGGTCCAATTCCAACCTTTACAGCGTCTACCCCTGCTTCTATTAAATCTAGTGCAGCTTCAGCTGTAACTATATTTCCACCTATTAAGTTTAGGTTAGGAAAAGCTTCTCTAATCTCTTTTATCTTTCTAATTACTCCAGCTGAGTGTCCATGAGCTGAATCTACTGTTATTATGTCCACTCCTGCCTTTACTAATGCAGTTACTCTCTCTAATGTATCAGCACCTATACCCACTGCTGCTCCTACTCTTAAAGTTCCATGTGAATCTTTACAAGCATTTGGATATTCAGCTAAGTTATCAATATCTTTTATTGTAATCAAACCTTTTAAGTATCCATTCTCATCTGTTATTGGTAATTTCTCTATTCTATTTGATAGTAAGATCTCTTTAGCTTGATCTAAAGTTGTTCCTACTGGAGCAGTTATAAGATTTTCTTTTGTCATTATATCTCCAACCAATTGCCCCATATCTATATGGTATTTTATATCTCTGTTTGTTACTATACCAATAAGTTTTCCTTCACCCTCTATTACAGGTAATCCAGAGATTTTATATCTTCTCATTAAATCCTCTGCTTGTCCAACTGTACAATCAGCTGTTAACGTAACTGGATTTCTAATCATTCCACTTTCAATTCTTTTTACTCTATCTACTTCTGCAGCTTGATCTTCAATGCTCATATTTTTGTGTATAAATCCAATTCCACCTTGTCTTGCTAAAGCAATGGCTAAGTCTGATTCTGTAACTGTATCCATAGCTGCACTTAGAATAGGCACATTTAATACGATATCCTTTGTAAGTCTTGTTTTTAAGCTTACCTCATGTGGTAATACTTCTGATTTTGCTGGGATTAGCAATACATCATCAAATGTTATTGCCTCTTTTACTATTTTTCCGTTCATTTGCAACTCCTTTTAATATATTAAATATAGACTAATTAAGAACACCACTAAAATTTTTTTAAATTTCAGATATTATAGCACAAAATATTAAAATTTGTAAATAGTTTTTAGAAATAATTTTATTTTCTGTAAATATCAATTTTTTGATATGGAATCTCTATATTATTTGCATCAAATTCTGCTTTTACAATCTCTGTGAAATCAAATTTTGCATCCCAATAGTTCTCTTTCTTTACCCATACTCTGAATATAAAATCAAGTGAACTTGCATTTTGAACACTCATTCTAATGTTAACTGGCTTATCTTTTAACACTGCTGGATGTTCATTTGCAATTCTATTTAATATCTCTTTTACCTTATCAGTTGAAGTATCATATGATACAGAGAAAACCATATCCAATCTTCTTTCTGGATTTCTCGAAACATTTGTTATAGCATTATTTGCTAATTGGCTATTTGGAACAATTATAACTCTATTATCTGCAGTTGTTAAAATTGTATAAAGTATTTGTATCTTATCTACTTTTCCTTCAACTCCACCATTAGTTACTATATATTCATCTTTTGTAAATGGTTTAAAAAATAGTATCAATAATCCTCCAGCTAAATTTGCTAAACTTCCTTGTAATGCTAAACCAACAGCTAAACCCGCAGTTCCTAAAACAGTTATAAGAGAAGTTGCCTTAACTCCTGCTATTCCAATTATTAAAAAGAACAGAACTATGTACAATAATGTTTTTAACATAGAGCTTGTAAAGCTCTCTAATAATGGATCCACTTCTTTTCTCTTTAACGTCCTTTTATATGTTGTGATTAAAATCTCAACTAATTTTGGCCATACTGTAACTATGACTATTAAGATAACTCCTCTCACTATCAACGTTGGTAAGAAAAGAAATAATTTGTTTAAAAATTCTGCTACTACTAAGTTCATTTTTTCCCTCCATTTTTTTTATTTCCTCTATATTTCTTCATTATAACTTTTTTTATAATATATATCAATCTTTTTTGGTAAATTTTTTTTATGTTATATAATAGTAAGTAGTTATTACTTTAAATTTAAGGAGGAGATTTTTATGTATACTTGTGATTCATGTCAAATACATGCTTGTAGAACTGGTGATTTAACAAAGGCTCCTAGCAACTGCCCTTGTAGAGAACTTGAAAAAATTCAGGAGTTAAAACAATACTATCTTGAAGAGGAAAATATGAAATTAGCTCGTAACTCTGCTCTTGTTGAAGCTGAAGGGTACTGTCAACTTACTAGAGTTCAAGAGATTATACTTTTTGCCCAAAAATGTAATTTTAAAAGATTAGGTTTGGCATTCTGTATTGGATTATCTAAGGAAGCTCAAACTTTTGCTAATATCTTGAGATATCACGGTTTTGTAGTGGAATCTTTAATCTGTAAAAATGGAAGTATTAGCAAGGAACTACTCAATATAGATAGAGATCATCAAGTTAGACCATATTGTGAATTTGAGCCTATGTGCAATCCTATTGGACAAGCTAAACTTTTAAATGAAAGAAAAACAGATCTAAATATTCTATTGGGACTTTGTGTAGGACATGATAGCTTATTCATCAAATATTCTGAAGCACCAGTTACAGTATTTGCTGTCAAAGATAGAGTACTTGGACACAATCCTCTAGCTGCTATCTACACTTCAAATTCATACTATAATAAAAAACTTTTTAACAAAGGAGGAGAAAATTAATGTCTATTAAAGAAAACTCTATATGGATAAACAATAAAAACAAGAGAGAGTATCAAGTTATAAAAGAAGCTATCGACTGTACTAATGAAAGAGATGGTTTAATTGTAGTTGTCTACATTTGTAAGGAAGCTAAAGGAAAACTTTTTGTAAGAGAGAAAGAAGAATTTTTAACTAAGTTCTCTCCTAAAATTTAGAAGAGAATAAATTTAAGAACAATAAAAAGAGCAGATAATCAATCTAATCATTAAAATAAAACATTTCAGTTAATTTCAATGAGTTATAAAATCTGCTCTTTATTTTTAAAAATTTATTTTAACTCTTCACCCTCTGTTTTAGCTATTACAATAGTACAAACTGCATCTCCAGTTACGTTTACCATCGTTCTAAACATATCCACAAATCTATCAATTCCCATCACAAGTCCTATCCCTTCAAGTGGAAGTCCTATCTGTACTAAAACCATTCCCAACATAATCACCCCTACACCTGGAACTCCTGCTGTTCCTATAGAAGCTAATGTAGCTGTAAGTATTATTGTTATGTAATTTCCCATTGTTAAATCTATTCCATATATCTGTGCAATAAAGATAGTTGCTACTCCTTGCATTACTGCTGTTCCATCCATATTTATGGTATTTCCCAATGGAATTGTAAATGATGATATGGCTTTAGATACCCCAAAATTTTCTTGCATTGATTTTAATGATGACGGTAGACAAGCACTACTTGAAGCTGTAGAAAAACCAACCATCATAGTTGGAGCAAAGTTCTTAAAAAATTTCATTGGATTATACTTTCCAAAAAGAACTAATATCCCTTGATAAGTGATTAAACAGTGAAGTGCTAAGATTATTACAACACCTATAAAGTATTTGAAAAGAGGTAGTAATGCAACATAGCCTAGTGTTGTAAATGTTTTAGATATCAACCCATAAACCCCTAAAGGAGCAAATATCATTATCATCTCAACCAATTTTAAACTCAATGCATTTCCTTCTTCAAATATTCTTTTGATATTGTCAGCTTTGCTTCCTAAAAGTGATATTGCAATCCCAATCAATATAGCAAAAACTATGATCTGTAACATATTTCCATTCGCCATAGCTTCAGCAGGATTTATAGGAATCATATCCAATAATATATCTACAAAAGGTTTAGTTTTAGCTATAGTTACTTCTGATGTTGCAATCTCTCCTATATTGACTCCTCTACCAGGATTTATGATATTTCCTCCAACTAAAGCTAATACAACTGCAACTGCCGTTGTTGAAAGGTAAAATATCAATGTTTTTATTCCTATTCTTCCTAATTTAGTAACATCTTCTATTCCAGCAGCTCCAATAACCAATGAGCACAGTACCAGTGGTACAACCACCATTCTTATAGCCCTTATAAATCCATTTCCCAATAGATTAAATACAAAATTTACAATATAATTATTAACTATTACATTGTCCTTTAGAGGATGCAATATCAATCCTGTAATTATCCCCAATATTAAAGCTATAAAAATTTTAGTAGTCAAGTTTATCTTTTTGCTCATTTAACAGTTCACCTCTATTTAAAATTTATTTTCATTTTATAAAAATATAAAAAATATTTACTAAAATAGTATAACATATTATTTTGAAAATGCAATTATATTTTTTCTTTTTTTAAAATTTTTTTTATTTAAAGCTATCATGTACTTTTTTTATAAAATCATCCCATCTCTTATATTTTCCTTTAAATAGTAGCTAACTAAAAAAAGAGAGGTTTTACTTTACAGTAAAATCTCTCTTTTATACTATTTTTGTTTTATCTTTTCTACTGCTCTAAATAGTCCACCAAC
>JAHHSZ010000087.1 GCA_020024915.1 Fusobacterium sp.
TAGCCATTGGTGCTAAACAGTTAGTTGTACAAGAAGCTCCAGAAATAACTGTTTCTGTACCATCTAATATGTCGTGGTTTACGTTATAAACTACAGTTTTAAGATCTCCAGTTGCTGGTGCAGATATAACTACTTTTTTAGCTCCTGCTTTGATGTGAGCTTCTGCTTTTTCTTTCTTAGTGAAGAATCCAGTACACTCAAGAACAACATCTACTCCCAATTCTCCCCAAGGTAACTCTTCAGGGTTAGCTTTTGCAAAAGTTTTTATCTCTTTTCCGTTTACTACGAAAGCATCTTCTTTAACTTCGATAGTTCCATCGAATCTTCCTTGAGCTGAATCATATTTAAATAAGTGAGCTAACATATGAGCATCTGTTAAGTCGTTGATTGCTACTACATCAAACTCAGGGTTTCCTACCATTAATCTTAATGCTAATCTTCCTATTCTTCCGAATCCGTTAATTGCTACTTTAACTGCCATTTCTATTCCTCCTAAAAATTTTTTAACTATGTAAAATATTTTATGTTTTTCATTATCTACATAAAATATATAACAAGTTCAATTCTTTGTCAATTAACTCTTTTCTAATAATTTCATTAGAGTTAAAATTCATCTTTTTATGATTATTTTTTAATCAGTTATATTTCATGTTTTATATAACTGTACTATTTTTTTCCAATATGAATAATTTAGATTTCTAGTAGTTTTTTCATATCTTCTGGGAGTTCTACTTCTACACTCTTTAGTTCTCCAGTTCCCACATCTGAAAATTCTGTTTTATAAGAGTGTAACATCTGTCTATTTGCTCTCTTATCTGCTCCACCATACAATTCATCTCCCAAAAGTGGATAACCTTCTAAAGACATATGTGCTCTTATCTGATGTGTTCTTCCAGTTAACAACTCTGCCTCTATTAATGTCAGATTTTTATCAAGGAATCTTTTTAGGACTCTTATTTTAGTTTGAGCACTCTGTCCTCCTTCCTCTTCCTTTAGCTCCACTCTTCTAAGTTCATCTCCAATCTTTCCAATTGGTCTATCTATTAAAAATTCATCTTTCTCTACAATTCCCAAAACAATAGCTTGATAAAACTTATTTACCACACCTTTTTCTTGAAGGTATGATTGGGCGTAAGCATTTTTGGTTACTATTATTATTCCAGATGTATTCATATCAAGTCTATTATAAAATCTTGGTACCATAATTTTACCTGTAGTTTGTAGAAAATAGTTTACCACACCATTAGCTAGTGTCTTATCAACCTTTTTCTGAGTTGGATGTACTATTATATATGGATCTTTATTTATAAGAAGTAAATTTTTATCCTCATAAGCTACCTTAATAGGTATATCCATAGGTTTTATCCCTGTCTCTTTCTCCTTCTCTCTTATGTGTAACCTATTTAATTTTCTTACCTTTTTACTGTTGTTTTTTACTCTTTTTCCATTTAGATATATCTCTAAGTTTCTCAAACCTCTTCCTGAATATCCCTTTGTCTCTTTGAGATATGTTCCTATCTCATAACCATCATACTCAGACTCTATTATATATTTTTTCATCAATTAATCCTCACACTATCATTCTTTAATTATATAAATTTTTTATCATTATTCGCTACTAATTTTCTAAATTATATCATATTTTTTAAATTATTGTTAATTTTTTGTGAATAATATTATATAATATAACAATATGATATAAGGCTGTTTTTATTAAAACTGCTATTTCATTAAAGAAAAAATATTTTAAGGAGAATATTTAAATGTCACTAAAAATTGATGAGATTGTAGCCTTTGGAATTTCTCATAAGGAGCTTACAACTGAAGAGAGAGAAATATTTATCCAGCAAAATCCTGCTGAGATTATTAATAAACTTTTTTTAGAAAAGAAGATAGGGGGATATATCAATTTATCTACTTGTCTGAGGATAGAGTTTTATTTACAACTTATCAACGATTTTTCAACAGATGACTTACTTAGTACATTTAAGATAAAAAAAGGAATTTTTATTAAAAGAGGAGAAGAAGCTAGTGAGTATCTTTTTAAAGTTGCCTGTGGTTTTTTCTCTGTTATCAAGGGTGAAGATCAGATATTAGCACAGATAAAAAAAGCTCATGCTACTGCATTGAAAGAAAAAACATCTTCTAAGATTCTAAATACTGTTTTCAATAAGGCTATTGATCTTGGAAAAAGATTCAGAACAAAAAGTAAAATATGTCATAATGCACTTTCATTAGAAGCAATATCTTTAAAATTTATTAAAGATTCCATTGGAGCTTTAGATGATAAAAAAGTTTTTATCTTGGGAGTTGGAGATTTAGCACAATCTATTTTATACTTACTTGTTAAAGAAAGAGTTAAAAATATTACTATTACTAATAGGACATATCATAAAGCTCTTGAGGTAAAAAATATTTTTGATGTTGACATTGTTTCTTTTGAAAAAAAACTCCAAACTGTTTCTGATAATGATGTAATTATTAGTGTTACCTCTGCACCACACCTAGTTCTTAGAGCTAATGATTTACAACCTTTATTACATAAAAGTAAAAAATATTTATTTTTAGATTTGGCTATGCCAAGAGATATTGATCAATCTCTTGGAGAGGTTGAAAATATTTCACTTTTCACTTTAGATGATATTTGGAGTGTATATAATAAACATCTAGCAACTAGAGATTCCTTAATAGAGAGTTACAGTTTTATGATTGATAAACAGATGGAAAATTTAAAAAAATGGTTTCAATATTATGAGGAAAGGATCATATAATGAAGAAAAAGATAATTATTGGTAGTAGAGGAAGTCTTCTTGCGCTTGCTCAAAGTGAAATGATAAAAAAAAGATTGGAAAATAACTTTCCTGAAATTGAATTTGAGATAAAAAAGATAGTTACAAGTGGGGATAAAGATCTTATAAGCAACTGGAATAATAGTGACAAATCACTTAAAAGCTTTTTTACTAAAGAGATTGAGGTTGAACTTCTAAATGGTAGTATCGATCTTGCTGTACACTCTATGAAGGATATGCCTATTCTTTCTCCAAAGGGATTGATCTGTGGAGCAGTACCAGATAGAGAGGACCCTAGAGATGTACTTGTATCAAAAAGTGGGAAGAGTTTGTCGGAATTACCAATGGGAGCTATTGTTGGTACTAGCTCATTAAGAAGAACTATGAACCTTAAAAATCTAAGACCTGACTTACAAATTAAACAACTTAGAGGAAATATACACACTAGATTAAATAAATTAAAAAATGAAGATTATGATGCAATTTTACTAGCAGCTGCTGGTTTAAAAAGAGTTGGATTGGAAAATGAGATCACTGAATATCTAGATCCAAATAGATTTTTTCCTGCTCCTGCCCAAGGAGTTTTACATATACAGTGTAGAGAAAATGATGAAGAGATTCGATCTATACTAAAATCTATACACAGAGAGGATATTGAAAGAGTAATAGTTATTGAAAGAGAGTTTTCAAAGATCTTTGATGGTGGTTGTCACACTCCTATGGGTTGCTACTCTGAAGTAAATGGAGATGAGATAACTTTCTCTGGTATATATTTTAAAGATGAGAAAGGGTATACTGCTCAAATTACAGAAAAACTTAATAAAGGAATATGTGTAGCTCAAGCTGTAGCTGAGTGTATAAAGGAGAAAGTCAATGGATAAAAAAGGGAAAGTTTATATAATGGGTGCTGGACCTGGAGATGCAGAACTACTTACATTAAAAGGTAAAAGAGCTATTGAGGAAGCTGATTGTGTAGTATATGATAGATTAATTAATAATCGTATCCTTAACTATGCTAGAAAAGATGCTGAGATGATATATCTTGGAAAGAGAAACACTGAAGGTGGACTTATTCAAGACGAGATCAACAAAACAATTGTAAAAAAAGCTTTAGAAGGAAAAGTTGTAGCTAGAGTTAAAGGTGGAGATCCATTTGTATTTGGTAGAGGTGGAGAGGAAATTCAAGCTCTTTTTGAAAATGGAATTGAGTTTGAAGAGATTCCAGGTATAACTTCATCTGTATCTGTTCCAGCTTATGCTGGTATTCCTGTAACACATAGAGGTATGGCTAGATCTTTCCACGTTTTTACAGGACATACTATGGCTGATGGAGATTGGCATAACTTTGAAGCTATTGCTAAATTAGATGGAACTTTAGTATTTTTAATGGGAATCAAAAATCTGCCTATCATTGTTGGAGATCTTATAAAAAATGGAAAGGATTCTAAAACTCCTGTAGCTATCATTGAAAAGGGAGCTACTACTGATCAGAGAGTTACTGTAGGTACACTAGAAAATATCATAGAGTTATCTCAAGAGAAGAAGATTGTTCCACCAGCTATCACTATTATTGGTGAAGTAGTTAACCTTAGAGATACTTTTAAATGGTTTGAAACAACTCAACTTTTTGGAAAAAAAGTTTTAGTTACAAGAGATAAAAGACAAGCTGGAGAGTTCTCTAACAAGATTGAAAAAATGGGTGGAGTAGCTATTGAACTACCTTTTATAGAGATTGAATCAACTCTTGATAAATTGGATAGAGAGCAATTAAAAAGATACTCTGCTCTACTTTTTAATTCACCTAATGGTGTTAGAGAGTTTATGAATAAAGTTGAAGATATTAGAGATATTGCACATTTAAAAATAGGTGCTGTGGGAAGTAAGACTAAGGAGTTATTAGAGAGGTATAAGATTAAAGCTGACTTTATTCCAGAGGAGTATCTAGTTGATAGATTGGCTGAAGAGTCTATTAAATATACTAATCCTGGAGATAGAGTACTTATTATCACTTCTGATATCTCACCTTGTGATGTTGATAAATTTAATTCTATATATAATAGAAATTTTGACAAGATTGTTGCTTATAGAACTAAAAGAATCATCAGAGATAAAAAAGAGGTACTTTCAAACTTAAAAAAAGTTGAGATTGTTACTTTTTTAAGCTCTTCTACTGTTGATGCTTTTATGGCAAGTATTGAGAATGATCTTGAAGCTATTAAAGGTATTAAATTTGCTTCTATCGGTCCAGTGACAAGTGACACTATGAGAAAATATGGACTTAACGTGGATTTTGAAGCAAAAGTTTATGATGTTAATGGTATTATTGAAGCTAT
>JAHHSZ010000088.1 GCA_020024915.1 Fusobacterium sp.
CCCCCAGCCAAAAATCTAACAGCATTATTATTTACAGTTTCAAATCTTACACTCATAAATCTCATAATAGGAAAACCTAATCCTATTAGAATTACATACAATATATTAAACATATTACTCCACCTGTGAAATACAAGCTTTACACCCCTCAATAAATCCTTCAGAGCTATAAGTTGCTCCTGCAATTACATCCAATTTTGATATATCTTGAGTCTCTTTCAATTTAGTTATAAGCTGATCAATAGCTGGATCTGCTATTGCAGGAGTATCTTCATGGGTACATTTTATATCTGTTATTCTAACCTCTCCTCTAGAGTTTTTCTTAGCTACTATTGTTACCTTCATATCTCCATTGAATCCGTCAACAACAGCTGTATACTCCTTTGGTGAATTTGCCTTCTCCACAAATATACAAGCCAATCCTATAACTATAAATGCTACTACACATATCTTTCTAATTTTTTCAACACACATTTTTTAAAACCTCCATATTTATTTTATTTATTATTAAGCTCTTGATCTAGATAGTATTCAATTTTCTTTATATCTAGGTATGTATCTATATCCACAGAGTATTTTTCACTCATCTCATAAGCTAATCTACCATCATTAAGACTTGTCTCTAATCCAAAGTTCTCATTTAATTCCTGAATATATATAGCCCCATTTACTCTATAGAATTTAGGAAAATCCTGTCTTCTCATTGTACTATTTAATGATAGTAGATTTTTTACTGTTCCATCTTCATTTATTGTTCTCATAAGTACTGGGTTCTCATCTACCTCAGTTACACTTACCAAACTCTTCTCACCTGTTACAAATAGCTTTTCTATTGCTTCATCAATATGCCAGCCTTTTCTCAAAGGAACAGTATTTTGAAGTAGTACAAGATAGTCATATTTTTCCCCTCTCTCCTTCAACCAGTTAATAGCATGAACTACAGCATCTATTGTTTTAGATGTATCTTGAGCTAACTCTGCTGGTCTTAAAAATGGTACATCCCCCCCAAACTTTTCAGCTACAGCTTTTATCTCTAGATCATCTGTTGAGATAACAGTTCTATCCAGGTATTTTGAAGAGTTTGCACACTCAATTGAGTATTGAATTAGTGGCTTCCCATAGATATCAATTATATTTTTTGAAGGTATTCCCTTACTTCCACCTCTAGCTGGTATTATTCCTAGTATTCTTTTTCCCTTATACATTTTAACTCTCCTTTGTGCTCCTATATTTTTTTATTAGCTCCTTTAAAAAATAAAAACTATTAAATGATTTCAACTGAATCAATGCCTGCTCTCTGTACTCTGCAATGAAAAAATCAATTGCAAATAGAGCTACAAACTGTGTGATTAAAGTTGCTATTGCTGCTCCATTTATACCATATCTTGGAATTAACAGAGCATTTAAAATTATATTTATAACAAGACTTATCAAAGTCTTATAAAAACTTTTCTTAGTGATTTTTTTAATTGTCATATGTCCAGTCTGTAGTGAAGCATTTGCTTTTATAAATATAGATGCTGCTAAGATAGTATAAACACCTATAGCTGGTAAATATTCCTGTGCATATACATATTTGAAGGTATATTTTACAACTACTATTGATAGTAGAGTCACTATAAAATAGAACTGAGTTATCAACGTATTTGAAAAGAGATAAAAATTATAGTACTCTTTGTAATTCTTTCTATATAGCTCCATCATCTTAGGAAATAGTGAGTTTTCCACTGGTCCCAATAGAATAGCCAAAATTGCTGAAAGCTGAAAACCTATGGTATATATTCCCACATCTGCTACTCCCATATAGTATTTTATCATGAGTCTATCAACTTGGGTATACATTAAAAAAGATATATAGCTTATCCATAAAAATTTCCCCTCATCTACTATTCTTAGGATTAGATATCTATCCACCCTCTTCTCCAAGTTTTTCAACTTTATAAGGTAGGCTTGCCTGTACTGGTACTTCAATATTCCCATTCTGATAAGGTTTCCTATACACCTTATAGCTGGTAACACAACTATCCCCAGTTGAAAAATCATAGCTAAATACTGCAATGAATAGGATATTACCTTTACTATGTTGTTGGATATAACTATCCTTCTGGACTCTAATTTAAATTCAAAAAAGTTCTCCACCCCATAGGTAGCTGTTACCAATATGTTATCTAGGCACATCAACATCAACATATAGAAGATGAGATTATCCATTCCCACTGTGAATTTTATAACTATTGGAATAAAAAATATTATCCCTGCCATTGTATTTCTAAAAAAACATACATTGTGAACTACATTATTAAAATTATCATCTGTGTAATACTTTTTTATTACTCTACTGTTTAAAAGCTCAAAAAATATTGCTGAAAAGGCAATCAATGATACTGCATAGTTATATTTTCCATATAATTCTGCCCCGTAGTAGTTGGCTATCTTTATCCCTACAGCAAACTGTAGTACAAGTATAAATACCTGATCAAACATAAGCCAAGCTATATTCTTTGTTATTTTTCCTCCACCACTCATACTCTCTCCTATAGATAACTATTTCTTACCATTATATTATCACAACTTCCGAATCTTTCAAAGAGTTTATTATCTACCTCTGTTCCATAAAAATCTATAGCTATATCCTTATCAAAGCCAAATACAGCTGTGGAGAAAAGAGTTACCACTCTCTCTAGCTTTATTCCCATAACTGATAACATCTCAACTGGATATTTCTCTTTCATCACATAGCAATTGGGAAAATGCTTGGAGTAATCTGTTTTCTCTCTCGGGTGTGCCTTGATTATAATGGATTTGTTAGGGTATCTCTCTATCACTTTGGTATAGAGCTCTATCTTTCTCTCCTCTGATAGTATCCCATCTTCTGACATAGGCTGTGTAAATAGCATTACACTCTCTCCACTTATCTTCTCCAAAATCTCATCATTGAAGTTAAAAACTGCTTTTATAACTCTCTTCTCCTTCTCACTCTTTTTCTGCCACAATTCTTTAAGATTAATTACCTCTGCCTTTTTCTCCAATCCCTCTGGTACTCTCTCACATAAACTATCAGTTAGGTATACTCTATCTACCTTATCCCCATAGCCCATTACCTTTTTTCTCTCACTCAACCCAAAAAGAAGTGCTATCCCCCTTTGCACTAGCTCCTTCATACTATTTGGATCTGCCTTGTAAGGCATATAGTTTAGAGTTCCCTCCTCTATCACATTTATTCTCTCCTTGTAGAAAACTCTCTTTCCAAGAGCTAGATTATCCATTCCATAGAGTTTGGCTTCCCCACTCTCTATTCTCTTTAAAAGTGGTGCTAACTCCCCTCTCAACTCTTTTATATATTTTGACATCTTTATTCTATTGAATATCTGATTCTTACCATACATCTTAGTGTTCTCTAAGACTATCTTCCTTCCTTGTAATTCCTCTAATATCCTCTCCTTACCCTCATAGGTAACATAAGTTATATCATCTCTCTCTAAATCTGCCAACAATAAAAATATCAGCAACACCCTATCCATATCATAAAGAAATAGTTTTTCCACAATCTCCTCCCTAATATTTCATTTTTTATTTATCTACTATTCTTCTTATCATTTCTCTTATTTTTATACATATTCTCATCTGCTACTTTTAGCAGTTCATCTATATCTTTATTCTTTTCTTTTGAAATAACATAGCCATAGCTAAATTTAATATAGATATCCCCTTTTTCATAAGGCATCTTTAATTTCTTAAGTCCCTCTAACCTTTCACAAAATGAATCAACATCTTTTTGAAGGAAAATACCATTAATTACTAAAAGAAATTCATCTCCTCCATTTCTAATAGCAAAATCCTTATCTCTCAATATACTCTTTAATGATGTTGAAAAGAATACAAGAAGTTTATCTCCAATTCTATGCCCAAAAGTATCATTAATAGCTTTAAAATCATCTAAATCTATAAAGAAAAGGGTAAAACTTTCAAGTGATCTTAACTCATCAAGTTTTTTTATGTTATATAAGTTAGTTAATTTATCTATATAGAGGTCCTGTTTTATCAATTTAATCTTTAATTCTCTTTTTCGTAAATAGATATATGTTAAATATGAAAAAAACAAACCAAATCCCAATATTAATGTTAGTATTAAATAAATGGTTATAGATGTGTTTTTATAGATTCCAAAACACCACTCTCCATTAGCTAATGGTATAGAGATAAAATTAATTTGTCCCTCTTTAAACTTATCACTTTTATCTATTATAATCTTACTCTGCCCATTTACATTTGAATATAGCTCATATTCATAACCAAATTTCTTCAAAGAGTAGAGATCTATATATCTATTTAATTTATCTAAATCTACAATTAATGCAACTATACCCCAAAAAGATCCATCTTTATTAAAAATTACTTTTCTTACTGATACTCCTTGCCCCCCCTGTGTCAACCTATCTGGTCCAGAAATGATTATCTCCTTTGTTCTAATTGCAATTTCAACCTCTCTCTTTCGATTTTGCATCACAAATACATTATCACCGATAGCTTCCGTATTATTTTCTAAAGGATATACATACCTTACAATACCATTTGGCAAAATAGATATATTCCTTAATGAATGTTCCTCTACAATAAGATTAAACAGATAATCTAATTCATTATTTTCAAAACTACTATTTTTTGTTAATTTTATTATACCCTCACCCATTTTTATAGCAAAACTTAGATCTTCAATTAAATGTTCAATTCTTAAATTATAAATATTTAAAAAATACTCTCTTTCATGTTGTTGATCCTTTTTATACTCTCTAAAAATAAAACTGGTTAAAAAAATTGTCACTACTAGAGAAAATACAGAAAAAAATATTGAGTATCTAAAATCTACTCTTTTCACAAAAAACCTCCTAACCTTATTCCTACTTTTTTATACCCACTCATACTTTGTCTTATAATCAAAAAAGGAATAACACATCTATGCTATTCCCCTTTC
>JAHHSZ010000089.1 GCA_020024915.1 Fusobacterium sp.
CTTCAAGTCCTATTGCAATCTTCATAGTTCATCTCCTAAATATTAGTGTTCACATTTGTGTCCTTCATCATGGTGATGATGAGCACAAGCAGATCCTTTAGAGTATAGAGCTCCATCTAAGAATACTTTTAAAACACTAGCAATATTTCCACTAGCTCCTAATATTACTTGTCCACCATTTTCTTTTATAAGATCAATAGCTCTTTGGCCCATTCCACCTGTGATAACTACATTGATATTGTTATCAGCTATGAATCTAGGGAATACTCCAGGTGCATGTTCTGGTGCTTCTAGAACCTCTCTATTAACTATTTTTCCATCTTCAATTGAGAATACAACAAACTTAGCACAATGACCAAAATGCTCCTCTACATTTATTTCGTCATTTGTTGGGAACCCCACTCTTAAAATTTCATTTGTCATTATAACCATCTCCTGTGTTTTTTAATTTTATTGCTTTGTGATGTAATAGACCATCTAATATCTTTTTTCTTCCAGAACTCAAAAGTCTTTGTACAGTACCCCTTGAGATTTTCATAATCTCAGCTGTTTCAATCTGACTCTTATTTTCAAAATCACATAATCTAATAGCTTCTAATTCATCTATCTCAATCTCAACCATCTCCATCTCAAAGAGAGGAACTCCTACAGGTTTAAAGACTCTTTCATTTTCTAAGATACGGCAACATCTTTGTTTTTTACATCTTGGCATAAAATCCTCCTAATATATTCTGTGCATATGCACAAATAAAGTATACTCCTCTTAATTATCTTTGTCAAGTAAATAAAAATTTGGGTAAAGAAAAAGGAAAAAAATTACTGTAATAAGTAGTTTTTTTCCTTGAATATAATTAATTATTGATTTAGAAATAGTTCAAATTTATTTTTTAATTCTTGAGGTAAAAATTTCTCATAATATTTTAGAAATTTTATTCCTGGAATATAGTTTTTATTATTTTTTACAATCTCTAAATACTCTTTTTCAATACTTTGTACAGAGTAGAAATCGCTCTTATCAACTATATCTAAAAGCTCAGAGATGATAGATATTTTTTGAGCTTCTACATTCTCCAAAGAGTTAGATACTACTAGAGCCTCTAAATAATAAGCTTTGGCATCTTTTAATTTATTTAGTGCTATAGCTCCATTAGCAAGAGTTTTTAAGATCTCCAACATCTCCATTGAACATTCAAACTGCTCAGTTAGATTGTGTTTACATTTTTCATAATATTTTTTTATATTTTCTTTATCATCTATTTCAATAGCTATCTTTATAATCTCACTATATCCTAGACATTTTTCTTTCTTTTCTTTTCCTTTTACAAGAGAAACATACTCTTTTATTGCCTCCTCAGCATTTTTTTGTTTATTTAAAACTTCAGCAATTAAGTTTCTAAAAACGTAGATGCTCTCATCATCTTTGCTTTTTTTCAAAAGAGCCTTAGTTGTTTCTAGAGCAACATCATAGCATTGAGCAGCTATTAAAGCCTTGATGTAAGCATAGTCTAACTCATCATATCTTTGAGGATGTTTATTTTTCTCTAAATTGTTACAGAATTTTTTATAGATGTAGATAGCTCCTTGTGGATCTTGTAATTGCTCACTTATAAAGAACATATCCAATAATTTATTTTTTAAATCTCTAATTTTTCTAACACCATGAAATGATTTTAAAAGATAATCTCTAGCTAAAAGATATCTCTTTCTATTTTTAAATCTTAGATAAAGTTTTTCACAAAGCTCCTCTCTTTCTTTATGTTGTAGCTCATAGAGAGCTTCTTCAATAATCCAAAGATTTTCATTACTGATGTCTATCTCACTAAGTAGCATATTGTTAAGAAATTCAATAGCTTGCTCCTCTTTTGTTTTCATCAGATTAGATATAGAAATCTCCTCTTCAATCCCTCTTGAAAGAAGAATGTTTTGTAGGTTTTTACATAATATTTTTGCAGTTTTTTCAGTAAGAGATCTCTTTCCAATTTCAATCATGCCTAAAAAAACTCTGGTAATATCCTCCCCTACTAGTTCTCCTTGTGTAATCTTATATTTTTTTCTTAATCCCAATAATTTTTCTTCTGGTGATAAGAACATGATACTCCCCCTTAATAGTCATATAATACAACGTTATTATATAATATTTTTTGTTTTCTGTATAGAGGGTTTATGAAAAAAGATAGATATATCATCAAAAATTATACTTTTTTTAATCATTTTTATAAAGAATTATAAAAATTTAGATTTTATTAATAAAAAAGATAGTATAAGAAAAACTCTTGTTGATATTTTATACTCTGCATACTATAATTAATATGTAAATCTTGTATATTGAGAGGTGAGAGAATGAAAATAAAAGCAGTAGCATTGGACTTAGATGGAACATTATTAGATTCTAATAAAAAAATTTCACAGGAAAATAGAAAAATTTTAAAACTTTTGGAGAGCAAGGGAGTAAAGATCATCATTGTAACAGGAAGAACCTATATTTCGGCCAAACCATATGCTGAGATGTTGGGTATGGATAGCTTTGTAATAGCATATAATGGAGCAAAAGTTGTAAACTATAGAAATGATGAGGTTGTGTTGGAGTTACCTCTAGAGGAGAGATATGTCAAAAAAATTATAGAGTTGGCTCAAGATAGAGATTTTCATATAAATCTATATCAAGGTAACAGTTGGTTTGTAGAGGAACTGGATGAAGATGAGACAAGACATTATTCTAAAATGACAGGATTAACTCCTGTAGCTAGGGATTTTAAAAGCTTTGAAGACTATAATATGACTAAGATAACTATTCAAAATATGGCAAATTCTCAAGAGTTTAATGAGTTTTGCAAACATATAGAAAATAGTTTTAGAGGCAAGGTTTACACAGCTAAATCACAAAGTTTTCTATTTGAAATTTTAAATAAAAACGTAAATAAAGGATTGATTTTAGAAAGAGTATTAAAAAGTTATGGAATATCATTAGATGAGTGTGTAGCTTTTGGAGATGCTAGAAATGATTTGGAGATGTTGAAAATGGTAAAATATGGGGTTGCTATGGGGAACTCTGATCTAGAGCTAAAAGAACAGGTAAATTATGTGACAGATACCAATGATAATGATGGGGTAGCAAAATTTTTAAAAAAATATTTTTTGACACAATTTGTAAAATATGATAAAATTTAGAAATAATCAAAAGCGATAATTAGGCACAAATAGGGGAAAAATTACCCCTTTTATTTTAGATATGGAGGTAAGAATGAAAGAAAATAGTATTGTTATACTAGACTTTGGCTCTCAGTACAATCAATTGATTGCTAGAAGAGTCAGAGAAATGGGTGTTTATGCTGAAGTTGTTCCTTACTTTGAACCTTTAGACAAAATACTTGCTAGAAAGCCAAAGGGAATAATTTTATCAGGGGGACCAGCTTCTGTTTATTTAGAAGGAGCACCAACTATAGACAAAGAGCTATATGCACAAGGGATACCAGTATTAGGTATCTGTTACGGAATGCAATTGACTACTCACTTAATGGGTGGAGAGGTAGCAAGAGCTGACAAGCAAGAGTTTGGAAAAGCTGAATTAGTAATAGATGAGATTGATAGCCCTCTATTCCAAGATGTTCCAAATAATTCAAAAGTATGGATGAGTCATAATGACCATGTAACTAAAATGGCACCAGGATTTATCCAAATAGGGCATACAGATTCATGTGTTGCTGCTACTTACAATAAAGATATCAATACTTATTGTATTCAATTCCATGCTGAAGTTACTCACTCAGAATATGGAACACAAATTCTTAAAAACTTTGTATTTAATGTAGCTGGTTGTGAAAAAAATTGGTCTATGGGTAACTACATAGAGGAAACAATAAAGAATATTAGAGAGACTGTAGGAGATAAGAAAGTATTATTAGGACTTTCAGGAGGAGTTGACTCTTCTGTTGCTGCTACTCTTATTCATAAAGCAATTGGAGATCAATTAACTTGTATCTTCGTTGATACAGGACTTTTGAGAAAAGATGAAGCTAAAAAAGTTATGGAAATCTATGGAGAAAACTTCCATATGAACATCAAATGTATAGATGCTGAAGAGAGATTCCTATCTAAACTAACTGGAATATCTGATCCTGAAACAAAAAGAAAAATAATAGGAAAAGAGTTTATTGAGGTATTTGATGAAGAGGCTGCTAAATTAACAGATGTTGAGTTCTTAGCACAAGGAACTATCTATCCAGATGTTATTGAGTCTATGTCTGTAAAAGGACCTTCTATGACAATAAAATCTCACCACAATGTTGGTGGACTTCCTGAAGATATGAAATTCAAACTTCTTGAGCCATTAAGAGAGTTATTCAAAGATGAAGTAAGAAAAGTTGGAAGAGAGTTAGGAATTCCTGATCATATGGTTGATAGACATCCATTCCCAGGACCAGGACTTGGAATTAGAATATTAGGTGAAGTTGATAAACAAAAAGCTGATATCTTAAGAGAAGCTGACGATATATTTATCGAAGAGCTAAGAAATGCTGACCTATATAACAAAGTAAGCCAAGCTTTTGTTGTACTATTACCAGTAAAATCTGTTGGAGTAATGGGAGACGAGAGAACTTATGAGTATACAGCAGTTTTAAGATCTGCTAATACTATTGACTTTATGACTGCTACTTGGTCACACTTACCATTTGATTTCTTAGAGAGAGTTTCTAATAGAATCTTAAATGAAGTTAAAGGTATCAATAGATTGGCCTATGATATCTCATCTAAGCCACCTTCAACTATCGAGTGGGAATA
>JAHHSZ010000090.1 GCA_020024915.1 Fusobacterium sp.
TTTTTTTAATTTTCTAGTATTTTTATCAGTGACTGCTATATATAAATCTTTTGGCAGATTTCTATAATTTATCTCTAATTTTGTTCTTTTTTCTCCAGCAGTTATATCATATCTTTCTGTTTCCAAATTACTATCTGATACACTTCTTTTCCCTCTTCTAGATCTATTTTTATTTAAAGCCTTTCTTCCTTCTACTGTTTCTGGATCGGGGATATCTTCTGGTTTTTCTACTGCTTGTATCTCCTCTCCTTCTACATTTTCAAGTTTTGCAAAAATCTTCTTTCTATTTCTATCTACCTGTACTGGTAATTCTTCTGTTTTTATTTTTGTTACAGTTATATTCAATTCAGCTTTTTCTTTATATTTTTTTAGAGTCTGTATTTCTGTTACTTCTTTTTCAGGGTTCTCCTTTACTATTGTATGAGGTATCTCTCTCTCAGCTCCCATTAAAGTTACAAAACAGCAGAAAAAAAATAAAATAAAAAATTTCTTAATTTCCTTAATCATGTCAAACTCCCAAATATTATTTTAATCTTATTTTCTGTCCTGGATATACAGCAGTTACACTATCCAATCTATTTAACTTTTTTACTTTTTTCCAATCAAGATCATAATCAAATGAAATTGAGACTAAATTCTCTCCTTTTTTTACAATGTGATATTCTGGTACCTCTTCCATTTTTAGTGGTCTCTTTCTTTCTAAATAAATTTTCTGTCTTGGATAAATTAAGTCTGGATTTTTCAATTCATTTATTTCAATCAATTTCTTTGTTTTTTTATCATAAATACGAGCAATTTTAATCAAATATTCATCTTTTTTTACTGTATGGTATGGATAACTTAATTCGTCTACAATAATTTTTTCTGGTACTACACTTACTAATACAAGGTTCGCATCTATCTCTTGCATTTGAAACTTTAGCTTATCACTATAACGAACCTCGCCATATGAAATTAAACAAATATTTAAAAAAAATAATAAAATAAATCTCTTCATTTTCATGCTCCTATTCTACAATTTTGCTATATTGTGATACTATTATAGGAACATATCCTATATATTCCCCTTGAATTATTTCAGCTTCTTCACCGTTATCTATATCTCTCTTATCTAATATAGCTGTTATTTTTACCTGTTCTCTCTCTCTTGTAATTATAAAATCATCTGATTTTTTTTCTAATCTATACTCTTTTATTTTTACCCATTTTTTTCTATTTGTCATCAACCCTTTTTTAGGAAAATAAAATTTTAATTTTTTCCCTAAATCAGCTTCCAAATCATCTGAATATATCTCTAATATCCCTTCTCCAATTACTTCTTCCTTATTGATAGTATTAGTCAAAACGTCATTAAATCTTATAGGCTCAAATATTTTTATATTTATCTTTGCAAAACTAAAACTACTTATAATTAACATTAATAGTAAAATTAACTTTTTCATATTCTACTCCCTTATCTCTATTGTCATATAAACTTTCTTTTTAAATGTTCCCTCTTTTGAGATTTTTGCTCCATCTATATACAATATGTTATCTGTCTTTATTTTAGTGTTTATAAAAGGAGAAGAATATATATATGTATCAGTTTGTCCATCTTCATCTATATCTATCTCTGTTTCACTATAATGCAATTTATAATAATCTTTTTTTTCTGGTACTCTGTTCAACTCTACCTCAAATGGAATTTTCACTTTTTGATCATCTACTATCAATGTTTCTATGTCTACGTCTGATATTATCTCCAAAGGAACAAATATATTTACCTTGCTCTCCAAATATACAGTGGTATTCTCTTCTAATATTCTTTTTCCTACCACTTTTCCTTCACTGTCCACTTCCAAAAGATCATCTTTTGGAAGTGTTGGTGGTATCATATCCTCTTCTAATTTAGGAAGTGTTGGAAACTCTATATCATTCTCTTGAGTATAACTAAATATACAATTAATAAAAATCATTGTCATAATTATAACTATCTTTTTTATCATTTTTCTTCTCCACTTTTATCTAAACTTATACTATCTTCTGATACATTCACAATATAATTATTTTCTTTAGAGTCATATGTATTTAAATATCCCAGTTTAATATACTCTTCTAACTTATCTATAGCCATATCTATTCCAGTATATGATATTTCTAAAGAGTATTTTTTAGGAAGAAGTCCACTTATTTCAAATACACCCATCTCATCTGGGATTGCCATATCTATAATCTTTCCTGATAAATCTTTTACTTTTATCAACATATCTCCATACATAGCTACTTTCTGATCTGCTGTTTTCTGCAATATTGGATCTATACGAACTAATCCTGTCAAAGTAAGCAATGGTTTTACTGGTATATATGCAATCAATGTAGATGAAGTTTTTCCTTTTATCTTTATTTTATTATTTCCAATAACAAATGATGGTTTTCTTATTACAGGATTTAAATCATATATAATATGATTTGGTATTCCATAGAACATTCCCTCTCCTTGTTTATTTGTTAAAATTTCTTTTTCACCAATTTTTACTTTTACATTATCTATTCTTGGTTCATCTTCATCACAAATATTATTGTCATTAATATCAATAAAAGTTATAACTTTAACTCTACTACTGCTTAAAGACTCTATCTTTTCACGTGGATTTTTTAAATCTGTTATTCTATCTATTCCAATCTTATGCTTTTGATTTCCTTTCTTATCAGTTTCTCCATCATAACTAAATAGATTTTCATATTTTACACTAACTCTAAATGTTAAATACTCCTTAGTTTTCTCAGAATAACGTGCTTCAAATGTATAATCCAAAACTCTATTACTACTAGAAAACATTGTAAGTCCTACTTCATAATCTTTTCCACCATTAGTCCATTTATTTTCAAGTCTTATAGATTGGGTTCTAAGCCCATTATAATATAGATTTACACTATACTCTGGTTCTTCACTTCTTGTTTTTTCATACTCTGTTGTCACCAGTAATGATTTGAAACTTCTTGAATAACTAAATCTAAATTTCTCTTTTTTCTCTCTCTCTTTAGCATAGTAATAATCTTTTTCTATGTCATATCCAAATTCAAAAGATCTAAAAGGTCTGTACTCAATTGTATAATTTTCTGCTCTTTTTTCATCATAATACTTCTCTTTGTATGTATTTTCAAATTTAAGTCTTAAATCTTTTATATCTAATTGTCCTTTGAATACATCACTATTTCTATTTCTATAATCTTTTTTACTATCTATATCATATAACTTAGTAAAAGTTCTGTTCTTCTCATAACCTAATGTATATGGATAGCTAAATACAGAATCACTCCATACTAACTCTAAAGTTCCCTCATCTGCATACTTATATCTATCATTTACACTTTCTATATCTTTGTCATATCCCAACCCAATAGTTAATCTATCAGTAAGTCCATAATAGATTTTTGAATTTACTCTTGTTTTCTTACTCTCATCATCTTCTCTAAAAGACATATCGTATTCAAACTGTCCCTTATTCTGTTGATTATAGTTACTTGCTGTATCTACTCTTTTCATTACGATTTTTCCATCAGGATCATAAATCTTTAAATAGTACTCTCTATCTCCTTTTATCTCCTGATTTTTGAATACAACTACACCATTTTCAGCATCTTGTACATCAATTGGAAATCCAAGATAAAGTAACTCAACCCTACTTCCTATTGGTACATTTTCTTTTATTATATATGTTTTATCAGATGTCAATATATAACCTTTATCCTTTTTGAAACTACCTCCCCATTCTCTAGCTCTTCCATTACTTACTTGGTAATTTCCTAATTCAAATGTATGTTGATCATAGATCTCATCATATCTCAATATAGCATCATCAAATCTCTTATTTCTAAGATCATACCCTACATTTAACTCTCCATATAATAAAGCCCCTTGATATTCAAACTCTCCTTCCCAATCTTTTTTACTAGTGTGATTATCTACATTTTTCTCATAAGTTTGAGCTAGTTTAGTTCTCAAATATCCCAATTCAAATAGTTGTGGCTCACTAGTATATAACAGAGTGTTTCTATCCTTTTCCTCTTCTAATTTCTCTTTAGTTCTCTCTATTCTTATCTTTATCTCATCTGGAGTAGAAAAATTTAAATACATTCCCACTATGTAATTATTACTATCTATTCTAATATTCTTCAAAAAAATCTCTTTAAAAATATCCTCAACCAGATAAATTTCTCCATTTTCATAAATTATATCCTCTGTAGTTAAAGACTTGGCTATACCCTCTATTTTAAATTCTTTTGGAGTAAGCTCCACTTCCTTTAGAGATTCTCCTAGATATATTTTTAACTCTTTATTTTCAGACAAGCTATAATTTGTAAAATTTATTGATTTGAAAAATGCTTTTAATGGAAAATACATCTTTCCACTCTTTATCATAACTGTGTAATTTTTATTTACACTATC
>JAHHSZ010000091.1 GCA_020024915.1 Fusobacterium sp.
AAGAAGCTCCCACTTCAAAAATTACGAAGTAATTTTAAGTGGGAGAGGTTCACTCCAAATTACAACAATGAAAACTATTCCAATTAAAAGAATAGTTCCGCCATCAAAGTTGAATATAGGATTGGAAATAATAATGTTCATTCCCTCAACCTCCTGAAGTGTTATATTCTCATATCTACAAGGCTGTTGATACCTTATAGACATGAAATAAGCTCCCACGGCGGAGTGAGAGCCTATTTCATCAACATTTTTAATAACACTTCAGTTGTAAGTCCTACGGGTTAGGTACCTTACATTAATAGTATATCAAATTCTTAGTAAAAAGTCAAAATTACATTAGGAAAATTAATTTTAAAGTTATAAAATTTTTAAGAAAGTAAAAAAGGAGAAGCTATGGATAGACTATATTATATAGAGTTTTCACATATAATTATTTTTCAGGAAGTAGAAATAGGAATGGAAACAGAGGATGCTATGATAACAGCTTTAGGTTGTTCTCTAAACAAGATACCTAAAAAGTTTTTAACTGATGAATACTCATATTATAATGGAAATATTTGTATATTTAGAAGAAGTAAAGAGGAGCTTTTAGTTGCTTTTAGAAAGTATAAAGAGAGAATTTTTAAGAATATTGAAGAGATAGAAAAAGAATTAGAAGCTTAAATAAAAAGAGCTATAAACTAATAATAAATATTAGTCTATAGCCTTTTTTAAATAGTGATACTATTTATTTTAAAATCAACTATTGAATTTTTAAGAGTTTCAATAAACTCGTCAGATGGAACTACTAGATTATTGATATTTTTTTCTCTCACTCCAATAGGTCTATATTTAATTATCTTATATCTAATATCCGTTCCTGAGAGTATAGTTGCAACATTTTTAACTAAATTTTTACAATCTAATAGATTAGGAACAATGACACTTCGTACTTCATAGAGTTTTCCAATTTTTTTTAAAAACTCTATATTTTTAAGAGGATTAGTATTTTCAAAAGCTACTAAATTTAGATGCTCCTCTTTTCTCCAAGCTTTAATATCAAGCATAAATGCATCTGTAATCTCTACAAATTTCTCATACTTTTTTTCAGAGAGATCTAGGCTTCCATTTGTATCAACAAAGCAAGTGAGATCAGGAAAATTAGATTTAACCTCTTTAAAAAGTTTAGTAAGAAATTTATATCGTAAAGTACACTCCCCCCCACTAACTGTGATCCCTTTAATAAATGGTTTTACTCTTTTGATTTCCTTGAGAAGATACTGTACATCAACTAGCTCTATTTTTGGAGAAGAGGAGTTTTTACAAAATTTAATACATAGATCACAGTTGATACAAGTTTCTTTATTCCAGATAACAAGTCCATTCTCATCAAAAGAGAGAGATTTAGTAGGGCAGATATTTAAACAAGCACCACAAGAGTTACACATACTTATTGTTTCTGGATTATGACAGTAAAGACAGTTAAAATTGCAACCTTGAAAAAATATTGACATTCTATTGCCTGGACCATCAACATTTGAAAATTTTATAATTTTATTTAATGGAGCTGTTAGATTACTTTCCATATCTCAATCTTCTTTCTAAAGCTTTAGCATTATCTCTAGCACCCTTACCAAGTATGGTAGTATCTCTAAGTACCTGCTCTCCTCTATCCAATTTTGCCATTTCAGATTTTTTTACTAAATATCCTGTGACTCTAACTACATCACTATCAGAACCATATAGAGAGAAGAATCTCATCTCATTGGCAAAAGCTCCCTTTATTATATCCAAGATAGCTTCAATATTGTTGTTGTATGTTTGATCAAAGATGAATATATCTCCTATTCCACTAGGACAATATTTATGGAATGGAGCTGATTGTAAAATGTGTTCTAAAAGTTCTGGCTCTTCTCCAATAGGGATTCTACAACCAGGACTTTCATTGACATCTGTATCAATTCCGACTTGTGAATGTAATAGGTGAGAGTTGTTAAAGAAACTACCAGCATATTTAGATTTATGATTTTCTATAGAAGTGTATAGAGTTTTTATAATCTTTTCTCCAAGTTCATTTGCTATTTCTGAATAACCAAATCTCTCTTTTTGCTCTGTTGCATTTAGTAGATGGTTTACGCACTCAGCTAAACCTACAACTCCAAACAATCCTGTAAATTTTTCTTTTTCAATAAGTCCCTCTTTAACAAGGAAAGAACTTTCAAAAAATCCACTTTCATCAATTAAAAATCTAGATCTTTCATCAATAAAAGTTAAAACCTCAGCTGTAACATCAGGAAGTACTCTAGTGAAAAAATCCTCAATCGATTGAGCTTCTTTAGCTAAAGTTCCCAATTTGATTCTGATTAGTGTATTTGCTCCACCACCAACTTTCAATCCATTGTAACAACTAACAATACCATATTCCCCTTTAAAATCTTGTTCAAACATCTTGTTATTAGCAAAACTTGGTTTAGCTGTTGATAAAGCAGTTTCGATAGAGTCAAGAGCAAGAGCTTTAGAAGTGGACTCGTCATATTTCAATGTAAGATTTGGTGTAGGAAGTTGAAGTTCTCTCATAACCTTCAGTATAATCCTTCCAGCTTTTGTTTCTAATGGTCCTATATTGGCATGGCAAAAAGAATCTGTTATTGTAGAATCTACATGTTTTAAAAACAATTTGATAGCTAGATATGCTTCATTTTCATCAGTTATGAAGGGATCTAAAAGATAGTCGATATTACCTAAATAAACAGGCATTGTAGTGATTGAAGGAACATGTTTATAAAGGATTAAAAGATTATTGACAGCCTCCCAAATATTAGTAGGGGTATCTAAACCTAAAAATTCACTTCCCTGTTTCATAAATTTATCATAGTCAGGAACAATATATCTAGGTCTGTAAGGAGCTTCTCCCTCCATCAGATCACAGATGATATTTTTCTCCATATACTCTTTTAATTTTTCACTTTTATTAAGAACATTTAAGCTATTTTCAGCTAATCTAGCTAAAGTAATAATTTTCTGCTCATAAGTCAAAGAGTTGCACTTAATAGTTTCTAATATCATAAATCCTCCTAAGTATCTTTAGTAATTATGTTAATATTATCACATTTAAAGGGAAAAATCAATTGTTTTTAAACAAGTTTAATACTTGTTTGTTTTTTACAGACAACTATTGAAAAACAAGAGGTAATAAATGGAAAAATTAATCATTCTTGAAATAAAGAGAGTGTTGTTATATAATTAATTGTATGATAATTGGGAAAGGAAGTGACACCTTAAGTATGCTGAATAAAATAAATTATCCTAAAAAAACACCTAGGTGTATAGCAGTTTATAATAAACTTTTTGAAATGATAAAATCTGGGAAATTTTCAGAAGAGAATAGATTACCAGCTGAAATTGAGTTAGCTAAAGAGATGAGTGTAAGTCGTTCAACTTTAAGACAGGCATTGGAATTATTACAAGAGGATGGGATTATTAAATCTATTCAAGGAAAGGGAAGCTTTATAGTAAAAGAGAGAATAAAAGTAGAAGATGGCTTGGAGTTACTAAAGAACCCTATCTATTCTGTTATTACACAAGAGATTACAGAGGTGGAGTTTGAGTTTAGAATTGAGCCAGGAAATGATTATACAACAGAGATATTTGGTAAACAGATATCAATAGTTATATTTGCAGATAGATGGTTTAAGATAGATGGAGAGATCGTGGCCTATACTATTTCAGTAATTCCAGCTGAAACAGTACTAGCTGGAAAGTTTGATTTGAATGATAGGGAGAAATTTTTAAACTACCTCAATGAAGAGATTTACAAGGTTGCTAAAAGTTCTATATTGAAGGTAAGTTTTTCAGAGATTGGAAATATTTCATCAGTTAAATATAGATTGTCAAAGGATAATAGATGTCATCTTTTATCTGAAACACTTTATGGAAAAGATGGAGCTCCCATAATGTTTAATAAACACTACATTCCTTTGGAGAGTGGAGAGCTTATAATCTATCGAAAGTAATGAGTAAGAATTTAAGATAAAAAAAGGAAAAAAATTACAATATGAATAAAGTAACTTTTTTCCTTTTTTGTTGGTTTTATAATTTTTAGTACATAGATTTTACAAGCTCAAGAACATAGTTATAGACTCTTTCAGTAGAATCAATCTCTAGATATTCACCAGGAGTATGAACATCTCTCAAGTTAGGTCCAATACTTATAAAGTCAATGTTAGGATAGTTTTGTGAAAGAGCTCCACACTCAAGTCCTGCGTGAATTATCTCCACTTTCATTTCACTGTTATAAAGTTTTTTATACACTTCTAAAGCTTTATCTCTAAGTTTTGATTCTGCTCTAAATCTCCATTCAGGATAACCAGATGAAAATT
>JAHHSZ010000092.1 GCA_020024915.1 Fusobacterium sp.
CTTTAGGACTGACAATTGACAAAGTAATTCAATAGTTATATACTCTGTTCAAGTAGTATCCTGAATTGAAAAAGATAAAATTACAAGGAGGATTAATTTATGAAAAAAGATAAAAATACAGATAATCTATTTGAATATATTCTTAATTTATCGACTTATGATTTTAATAAATTGGTAGAGGGAGCAAAGACAGAGGAAGAAAAAATATTCTACTTGAAATTAGAGGAATTAAAGACTCAAATACTTCAAGATAGATTGATAAAAGAAGGTGTATTCTAATGGCAGATTTTGTTATATTTGCTGGAGTTAATGGAGCAGGTAAATCTACTCTATACAATACAATTATACCTACTTTAGATTTAGGAATTAGAATTAATACTGATGAGATTGTAAGAGAGATAGGAGATTGGAGAAGTGGAAAGGACCAGATAAGAGCAGGAAGAATAGCTTTAGATATTAGACATGATTGTATAGAGAAGAATCTATCATTCAATCAAGAAACAACTCTTACAGGAAAAAATATCTTAAAAGCAATAAAGGAGATAAAAGAGAAAGGATATACACTACATCTCTATTATATTGGTTTGGAAAATGCTGAAATTTCAAAAGTGAGAATAAAAAATAGAGTGCTAAATGGTGGACATAATATTCCTTCTGATGTAATAGATAAGAGATATAAAGAGACTTTTGAAAATTTGAGAGAGATACTACCTTTAGTTGATTATGCTAAGATTTATGACAATTCCAATAAGTATAAATTATGTTATGCGAAGTTCTCATCTTCATATATAAAGGTATCTAATGATACACCATTATGGCTTAAAAATGTATTAAAAGATATTATATAAATTTAGTAGATAAAAATTTTGCATAAAATGGAGAAAAATGGTATAATACTGAAGTTGCATAATAAATGAAGGAGATGTTTTTATGAAAAAATTACTATTAGGAGTATTATTATTTACACTAACAATTTCTACTTTTGCTTTTGATGGGTATTTGAGAGTAGGAACAGTAAGTCCAGCAAAATCATACAATAGTGAGGAGAAATCTTTTGAACACTATGCACCTACAATTGGTGGAGAGATAACACAAAGCTTTATATTTGCTGATTTAGGAGCTGGAATTGCATATAATGGAAAGACAAGTGGAACAGATATTAGCACAGTTCCTGTATATCTAGTAGCTAGATGGACACCATTACCAATATTAGTAAAACCATACCTAACTGTAAAATATGGTACAGTTTTAGAGACATATGACAATGTAAGTCATTCAAAACCAGAGGGAAAACAGTATTATGGAGTGGGACTAGGAGTTAATTTTGCTTCATTACAAGCAGAGATCCTATACTCAAAGACAGAGATTGACCATGACAAAAGAGGAAATGATGATTTAGAGCAAGTATCATTAGTAGTAGGATACCAACTATTCTAAAGATTGCTAGATTTTACACCTGAAGTCTTTAATTTAAGATGGAGGGTGTATTTTTTATGAAGAGAAAAATAAGCAAAAAAATATGTAAAATTAGATATTTGTATGCTATAATCTAAAGGAAATAATTAAAAATTGGATTTTTAATTGAAGACAAATTAAAAAGAAGGGAGAAAAGGGAATGTCAAAACACAATACAAGTTTTAAAGTTGATAAAGATAATGAATTGATGAAATTTTTGATGGAAAAGATGCCAGAGAATAGTCGTAATAGTATAAAATCTCTACTTACTCAAAGGAGAGTAATGGTAGATGAGAAGGTTGTGTCGCAATACAATGCACCATTAAAAACTGGGCAAATTGTAAGTATTGGAAAGACTAGAATAACTAAGCACAACTTAGATGGAGTTTCTATCGTATTTGAAGATAAGGATATATTAGTAGTAGAAAAAGAGAGAGGTATATTGTCAGTAGCTACAAAAAATGAGAGAGAAAAAACAGCTTACAATATCCTAAAGAACTACTTAAAAGAGAAAGATCCAAAAGATAAGATATTTGTAGTACACCGTTTAGATAGAGATACATCAGGAGTGATGATATTTGCCAAATCTGAAAAGGCTCAAGATATACTACAAACTACTTGGAATGACTCTGTAAAGGAGAGAACATATGTGGCTCTTGTAGAGGGAAATGTAAAGAAAGATAGAGATACAATCATCTCTTATCTAGCTGAAAATAAGGCAATGGTAACTTATTCAACAACTAATGAAGAAGAGGGTAAAAAAGCGATATCTCATTACAAAGTATTAAAGAGAAATAAAAACTTCTCTCTATTAGAGGTTAACATTGAAACAGGTAGAAAAAATCAGATCCGTGTACATATGCAAGATTTAGGACATAGTGTAGTTGGGGATAAAAAATACGGATCTACAAAAAATCCTATTAGAAGATTGGGATTACATGCACATACAATAGTATTTGTACACCCTATCACAAAAGAGGTTTTATCATTTACAAGTAAGATTCCTGACGCATTTTTATCAGTATTTTAGTTATTTTGTAAGGGGGATTTAGCATCATGGGAAGAAACAATTTAGAAGAGATTTTACAATTTAATAGAGAGTTTGTTGAAAATAAAGAGTATGAAAAATACAATACAACTAAATATCCAGATAAGAAGATAGCAATACTATCTTGTATGGATACAAGACTTACAGAGCTACTACCAAAGGCTCTAAACTTAAGAAATGGAGATGCCAAGCTTATAAAAAATGCTGGTGGAACAATTATACACCCTTTTGGAAGTGCTATGAGAAGTCTACTAATATGTGTTTATGAGTTTGATATAAAGGAGATATTTATAGTAGGTCACTATGATTGTGGTGTAAGTAGTATGGATACAGACAAAATAATCAAAAAGATGATTGAGAAAGGTGTGGAGTTAAAGACATTAGATACACTTTTACGTGCTGGAATAAAGGTAAAAAAATGGTTACACGGATTTGATTGTGTAGAAGAATCAGTAAGAGAGAGTGTGGCAAAAGTTAAGGAGCACCCTCTTATGCCTAGTAACGTAGCAATTCATGGCTTGATTATGGATCCAGAGACTGGAAGATTAGATGTAGTAATAGATGGATTTAAAGAGTTAAAAGATTAAGGAGAGATGATGATACAACTTTTTCTAAAGGGAATTATAATAGGAATAGCTAATATTATGCCAGGAGTTTCAGGTGGAACTTTGGCTGTTATTTTGGGAGTATATGATAGATTGACAGAGGCAATAGGGAATTTTCCTACTGCTCCTACCAAAAAGAAATTAGAGTATACTAAGTTCTTACTTCAAATAGGAGTAGGTGCTGTTGTTGGTGTGGTATTATTTGCTAGGATAATAGAGTTTTGTTTTACAAATTATCCAAGATTGACAGCTGGAGGATTCAGTTTGGTTATTATTCCTTCTATTCCATATATAATAAAGGGGGAAGACAAGAGAGCTAAAAAGAATATAGTTGCTTTTATTCTTGGGGCTATCTTGACTTTATGCTTTGTCTATGCTGATTACAAGTTTGGAAAAGATAGTGGAAGTAGAGAATTAGTAACTGTTGTTACAACAGCCTATGCAATAAAACTGTTTGTCTGTGGTGGAGTGGCAGCAGGAGCTATGATTATTCCGGGAATATCAGGTTCATTGTTACTTCTTATGTTAGGTGAGTACTATAATATATTGGGATTTATCAATAAGTTTTTCTCAAACCTAATAAATATTACAAGTTACTCTTCAATAGGTGAGATAGTGACAAATCTCTATATCATTCCATTGACTGCTTTTGGAGTTGGAGTAGTACTAGGACTTGTACTTATAGCAAAGCTTATAAATATGTTATTGGCAAGATATAGGAGTGTAACTCTATTCTTTATCACAGGAATAGTTATGGTATCAGTACTACAAATTTGGGCAAGTCTATATAAATAAAAAAT
>JAHHSZ010000093.1 GCA_020024915.1 Fusobacterium sp.
TGGGAGAAAAAATATGAAAAAGATTAGAGTAACTGTTCCAGAAGATATTTGGCGTCTTATGAAAAATGATACTGAGGAGTTTGGTATAAATAATAATAAGTTATGTAACTATATTTTGGAAAGATTTAAATATAACAAAAAAATGGAAGTGGAGAAGCTTTTAGAATCTCAAGGTCGTCCGTTAAAAAAGATAATACAGTTTGATTTGAATGTTTCAAATAGAGAGATATACTATGATGTTTTAAGGGCTAATGAAGTGGAAGTAGAGGCTGAATACTTCAGAGAGTTATTTGAATTATATACCTCAAAATTTAAGTATCAGAGAGAGATATTTATCTTTGAAGATAGAGTGAAGAGCATTTTAGAAGCTATTAAAGAGAAAAAAAAGCTAAAAATTAAATATATGAAAAGCGTTGTTAGTGTAGAGCCTTACTTTATAAAACGAGAGGAGAGAGGAGATGAAAACTTTCTGTTCTGCTATAACGAAGAGAAGAAGGAGTATGCTAACTATAAATTGAAAGAGCTTGAGATCATATCTATACTTGATGAGAAAATTAAAGGTAAAGATAAAAAATATATAGAGAATGTTAGAAAAAACTTTGACCCATTTTTGGGAAATGGAAATATAGTAAAAGTTAGATTGAGTGAAGAGGGAGAGAGCTTGTTAAAAAGTTTGACTAACTATAGACCAAAACTTGTAAAAAAAGATGGGGATATATATTGGTTTGAAGTAGCTAATGAGAATGCAAAGCTCTATTTTAGGCAGTTTTCTAAAGAAGCTGAGATATTAGAACCTAAGCAATTACGTGAAGAAATAAGAAAAGAGTATTTAGAAATTTTAGAATTATATAATGAAAAATAAAAAAAAATTTAAGAAAAATTGTGTCATTATATATAAATTATATTTGACATTAGAGGAAAAAAATTTTTAAGCCCCTCAGATTAAAAATATGAGAGATAATAGATCCTACTACTATATAGTGGTAGGATTTTTAATTTTACCACTATATATTGTATATATTTTTAATTTTTATAAAAAGGTTGTATAATAACTTAGGTAAAAAATTAGTGAGGTTGATATAGATGAAAGAAGTTATAAAAAGAGATGGAACTGTTGTAGATTTTGATAAAAATAGAATTGTAAGAGCTATGACAATGGCTTTTAAACAGAGTTCTGGAATAGTTAATGAGGAACTTGTAGAGAAGATTGCAACACAAATTCAAAATTTAGATAATAAGAGAATGCATGTTGAAGAGATACAAGATATAGTTGTAAAAAAATTAATGGCTTCTAGTGAGAAAGATATAGCTATAGCCTACCAAAGTTACAGAGCTATAAAGACAGAGATAAGAAATAAAGAAAAAGGAATATATAAAAATATTTCTGAATTAGTAGATGCCTCAAATGAAGATATTTTAAGTGAGAATGCAAATAAAGATGCAAAAACAATCTCTGTACAAAGAGATCTTTTAGCAGGAATATCATCAAAGGATTACTATTTAAATAAAGTTTTACCTAAACATTTAAAGAAAGCACATGAAATAGGTGAGATTCATATTCACGATTTAGATTATCTTTTATTTAAAGAGACAAACTGTGAGCTTGTTAATATAGAGAGAATGTTGAAAGGTGGATGTAATATTGGAAATGCTAAGATGTTAGAGCCAAATTCTGTGGATGTAGCAGTAGGGCATATAGTTCAAATTATAGCTTCTGTATCATCAAATACTTATGGAGGGTGTTCGATTCCATATTTAGATAGAGCCTTAGTTCCATATATTAAGAAAAGCTTTAAAAAACATTTTACAAAAGGTTTAAAATATGTAGAGAGAGTTAGTGAAGAGGTTTCTAAAGAGGTTTTAGAAAAGGGAAATATAGAGTATTCTAATATGGAGCTAAAGGAGAAATATCCACTAGCTTATGAATATAGCTGTGATTTGACTAGAGAATCTGTAAAACAAGCTATGCAAGGATTAGAGTATGAGATAAACTCTCTATCAACTGTAAATGGTCAAACACCTTTTACAACAATAGGAATAGGAACAGAGACTTCTTGGGAGGGTAAACTTGTTCAAGAGTTTGTATTTAGAACTAGAATGGATGGGTTTGGAGCTAAAAAAGAGACAGCTATATTCCCAAAAATAGTTTTTGCAATGTGTGAAGGATTAAACTTAGATGAGGGAGATCCTAACTGGGATATTGCAAAACTTGGATTTGAATGTATGACAAAATCTGTATATCCAGATATTTTATTCATTACAAAGGAGCAATTAGAAAAGGGAACAGTAGTTTATCCTATGGGGTGTAGAGCCTTCTTATCACCTTGGTTTAATGAAAAAGGAGAGGAAATATATTCAGGAAGATTTAATATAGGAGCAACTACAATAAACCTACCTAGAATAGCTATAAAGAATAAGGGAGATGAAGCTGGATTCTATAAAGAATTAGATAGAGTTATGGAGATGTGTAAAGAAAACTCAGTATTCAGAGCTCACTATTTAGAGAAAACTCAAGCAGAAATGGCACCTATTTTATGGCTATCAGGAGCTTTAGCAGAAAAACAACCAAAGGAAACAATCCAAGATCTTATTTGGGGAGGATATGCTACAGTTTCAATAGGTTATATAGGACTTAGTGAAGTTTCTCAACTACTTTATGGAGAGGATTTTGCATATAGTGATGAGATTTATGAAAAAACATTTAATATTTTAAAATATATTTCAGAAAAAGTGGATCAGTTCAAAAAAGAGACTAATTTAGGATTTGCTCTATATGGAACACCTTCTGAATCTCTTTGTGATAGATTTGCAAGAATAGATAAAGAGGAGTTTGGAGATATAGAGGGAATAACAGATAAGGGTTACTATGACAACTCTTTCCACGTATCTTCTCACATAAATATCAATCCATTTGAAAAATTGAGATTGGAAGCTCTAGGGCATAAATACTCAAGAGGTGGGCATATAAGTTATATAGAGACAGACTCTTTAAAAAATAACCTTGAGGCAATACATGAGATTTTAAAATATGCTAAAGAGATGGGAATTCACTATATGGGAATTAATCAGCCTGTAGATAAATGCCATATTTGTGGATTTAAAGGAGAGTTTTTAGCAACTGAAAGGGGATTTGAGTGTCCACAATGTGGAAATCATGAAAATGATAAGATGAGTGTAATTAGAAGGGTATGTGGATACTTGAGCCAACCGAATGCAAGACCTTTTAATAAAGGAAAACAGAAAGAGATAATAAGTAGAGTAAAACATAGCTAGGAGAGAGAAAAATGAATTATTCTGGAATAAAATACTCAGATATGATAAATGGAAAAGGGATAAGAGTTAGTCTGTTTGTGAGTGGTTGTACTCATAGATGTAAGGGATGTTTTAATAAAGATACTTGGGAACCAGACTATGGAAAGCCATTTACTCAAAAAGAAGAGGATGAGATATTTTTATATTTTGAAAAATATAGAAAAACAGTGAAAGGATTATCACTTTTAGGTGGCGATCCAACTTATCATACAAATGTAGAACCATTGACAGAGCTTTTGCAAAAATTTAAAAAGAGGTTTCCAGATAAAGATGTTTGGATGTGGAGTGGTTTTACTTGGGAACAGTTACAAGAGGATCCTAAAAGATTAGCACTAATATCACTTTGTGATGTCCTTGTAGATGGAAGATTTATCCTTGAGCAAAAGGACTTAAATCAGAAGTGGAAGGGAAGTAGAAATCAGAGAGTAATAGATGTCCAGAAAAGCATTTTAGAGAAAAGAATAGTTGAGTATACATAAAAAATA
>JAHHSZ010000094.1 GCA_020024915.1 Fusobacterium sp.
AAACTAAATATTTAGATAAGGTTCAAGAGATTTTAGATAGATTTAATTTAAGAGGAATCTTAGAAAAGTTTTAAGAAAAAATTATTGACGTAATTTAAAATTATTGATATAATTAATTGTCATGGAAATCAGAGAGGAATTTTATGGCGTAATAGTATCGAACCGTGTCAGGTCTGGAAGGAAGCAGCACTAAGGTATTTATTACGGGTATGAAATGCTACTTCTTTGGTTTTCATGGCTTTTTTTATAACAGGAGGGATTTTATGTATAAGGTATATAGCTTAGAAGAGTTAGAAGAAAACTTTAAAGATATAAAAGATATAGATAAGAGTTTTTTAGAAAAAAAAGATGGTATATACTTTGTAATAAGATCACAAAATGTTTTAGTTGGATATCTTGTAGCAGAGAGTATTCAGAATAATTATGTAATAAAGAGAATATTTGTAAGAGCTGGAATGAGATATAAATCTTATGGTGTAAAACTTATAAAGTTCTTAATAAATCATGGGATAGAGGAGAAAAAAGATAAGATAATTTGTGAGGATCTTACAGATAAAAGTTTCTTTATAAAAAATGGATTTAGAGAGAATGGAAATATATTGGAAATTGATAATATTCAAAGAGAAACAATAAGAATGAAAGAGGGTAAAAAAGTAGTTATATCCTCAATTTTTCAAAATATATTTTTAGCAGTTATAAAGATAGCAGGTGGAATTTATGGTAATTCAAGAGCATTGATCTCCGATGGAATAAACTCTTTGGCAGATGTAGGGAGCTCTTTTGCAATATTGTTGGGGATATATTTTAGCAACAAACCTGCAGATGAGGATCATCCCTATGGTCATGAAAAGATAGAGAGTATAATAGGAAATATGTTGGGAGTGTTTTTGCTTTTAACAGCTTTTGAGCTAGGAAAGGGTAGTGTCTTGATGTTAATTAAGGGGGAGTACACAACAACACCAGCATATACAACAATAATTTGGGCCTTTATCTCTATGGTAGTTAAATTCTTTATGTATAGATATAAGTTAAAAGTTGGAAAAGAAACTGATAATAGTGCTTTGATAGCTGATGCAAAGGATAGTAAAAGTGATGTTTACTCTTCAGCTGGAGTAATAGTGGGAATATTACTATCAATTTCAATATCACCAATATTTGATATAATAATCAGTTTATTAGTAGCTTTTCTTATTTTTAAAGAGGGAGTTTCAATAATACTTGAAACTTCAAATCTTATTTTAGATAAACAGGATAAGGAGTTTGTAAAAGAGGTGGAGCATTATCTGTATGAGAATGAAAATATCAAAAATGTCCATGATATCTATATGAGAAAGTCAGGGGATAAGATATTTTTGACAATGCATATAAGAGTACCTAAAGAGATGACTGTATATGAGGCACATAATTTAGTTGATGATATAAGAGAGGAGATTATTTTAGAGTTTGAAAATGTGAAGGATGTTATAGTACACATAGATTATTTACATTAGTAGACATAATAATAATCAGTATGATATAATTATTAATTGAGAAGGAGTTGAAAAATTAATGAGTATATTGGATAAGTTAAATGATAAACAGAGAGAGGCAGCCTCTAAAATAGAGGGAGCACTACTTATATTAGCAGGAGCTGGTTCAGGAAAGACAAGAACTATTACATATAGAATAGCTCATATGATAGAAGAGAAAGGTATTTCACCATATAAAATTTTAGCTGTGACATTTACAAATAAAGCAGCTAAAGAGATGAAGGAGAGAGTGGAGTCTCTCATTGGTGAAGAGGCTAACAGAGTAATGATTTCAACATTCCACTCATTTGGATTGAGATTGTTGAGAGTATATGGAGATAGATTAGGTTACAATGCTAATTTTACTATCTATGATACTGATGACCAAAAAAGAGTGGTAAAAAATATAATGAAAGAGTTGATAATAAAAGATAAAAACCTTAAAGAGGGGTTAGTGGTATCAATTATCTCAAAATTAAAAGAGGACGGAATCTCTCCAGAAGAGTATGAAAATAGTGAAAAATATAATGAGAATGGAAAGATAATTTCAGAGGTTTATAGAAGATATAACTCTGTTCTAAAGAGCAATAATGCTATGGACTTTTCAGATATACTTGTAAATACAGATAGACTTTTAGAGATATCAGATATTTTAAATAAGGTTCAGGATAAATTTAGATATATAATGGTAGACGAATATCAAGATACAAATAATATCCAGTATAAATTAGTTAACAAGATAGCTAAAAAGTATGGTAACATCTGTGTCGTAGGAGATGAAAACCAGAGTATTTATGGATTTAGAGGAGCAAATATCCAAAATATACTGGATTTTGAGAAGGATTATCCTGATGCTAAGGTTGTAAAATTGGAAGAGAATTACCGTTCTACATCTGTGATATTAGATGCAGCTAACTCAGTAATAAAAAACAACACAAGTTCAAGAGATAAAAAATTATGGACTAAGAAGAGTGTTGGAGAGAAGATTACAGTTGAAGGTTGTAGTGATGCTAGGGCAGAGACAAACTTTGTAGTTGGTGAGATAATAAAGGGAAAAGCAAAGGGAGCAAAATATAGAGATTTTACAGTACTGTATAGAACAAATGCTCAATCGAGAATGTTTGAGGAAAAATTATTGAGAGAGAATATACCATATAAGATTTTTGGTGGGATGCAGTTCTACCAAAGAGCAGAAATAAAGGATATTGTGGCATATTTAGCAGTGATAAACAACACTGATGACAATCTAAATCTAGCTAGAATTTTAAATGTTCCAAAGAGAAAGATAGGAGATAAGACAGTAGAGAAGATAAGTGAATTTGCAAAAGAGCAAAATCTATCTTTATTCGAGGCTTTGGGAAGGGCTAATGAGATTTCAGGATTGAGTGCCAATCTTAAGATAACAATATTAGAGTTTTATAAGATGATGAGTGAATTTATAGAGCTGAGTGAGAGTGAGTTGGTATCGGACTTATTTGATACAATTATAAGATCTATAAATTATAATGACTATTTGATTGCAAACTATGAGGACTATGAGGTAAGAAAAGAGAATATAGAGGAGTTAAAGAGCTCAATAGTGGAGTTGGAAAAGGTAATTGAGAATATGAGCTTGAGAGAGTATCTTGAAAATATCTCACTTATTAGTGCTACAGATAATTTAGAAAATGAAAAAGATTATGTGAAATTAATGACTATTCATAACTCTAAAGGATTGGAATTTCCAATAGTTTTTGTAGTAGGAGCAGAGGAGGGAATATTCCCAGGAAGTAGAGCAGACTTTGATAGTAATGAGTTGGAAGAGGAGAGAAGACTTTGCTATGTTGCTATAACTAGAGCAGAAGAGAAACTCTATATGACATATGCAACAAGTAGAATGATGTATGGAAATGAAGATTTTGGAAGAAGAGCCTCAAGATTTATAGATGAGATTCCTAAAGAGTTAATAGAGAGAAGTAGTTCAGAGTTGTTATATAAACCTAAAAATGATAAAGGAAGTTTCATAGCAGAGAGAGCCTTTAAAAAAATGATAACAATAGAGGATCTGAATAAAACTGCTAAAAATTTTCCATATTCAGTTGGTGAGAAAGTTATGCATAAAAAGTTTGGTTTAGGAGTAGTAAAATCTGTAAATGATAAAAAAGTTGAGATAAATTTTGTGGATGGAAAGCGTGAAATAGCTATGGCTGTAGCTGAAAAATTCCTTACAAAATGCTAATGG
>JAHHSZ010000095.1 GCA_020024915.1 Fusobacterium sp.
AAGATGATATATTAGAACTATATGTAAGTGATCCAACACAACTTCAAAACTATAGATCAATACTTGAAATTAAAGGAAATTATAAAATAATTGAAAGTAGTGATAAAGGTATTTCGGTAAAAAATAATAAAAATATAACAAAATTGGAGATAGATTTAAGAAATAATGGAAGCACTCAAAAAATAGTTTTGCAAAAATTGAATAAATAAGGTTTGGGAGTATATATTATACTCCTAAATAAAGAAGAACACTTCCTTGAATGGAAATGTTCTTCTTATAATTTAAAGTGTTATTGGTAGTAATTTTTATAATATAATCTCTTCTATCTTTATTTTAGGAAGGATATCCTTTAATATATCCATATCTATTGTTCCTGTAGTATCTAACATAGCATTAGTTGTTCCACAGGCAATTCCTAATTTAAAGCATTCAGGTAGGGTTCTATCTTGAGATAGAGCGTATGCAAAACCACCTACTGTTGAATCTCCAGAACCTACAGTATTTTTTATAGTAACTTTAGGGAAAGTCCCCTTATAAATCTTATCAGCTGTAACTAATAGAGCTCCACTACCTCCAAGGGTTATCATTACATTTTGAGCTCCCTTATGAATTAACTCCTTACCTGCATTGATAATATCAACTTCAGTTTCAAGTTTTCTATTTAAGATAAACTCTAACTCCTCTTTATTTGGTTTTATTAAGAATGGTTTAGCTTCTATTCCTGCTAATAGAGTTTCACCACTTGTATCTAGAATAAATTTTACTCCTTTTTTATTACTTTTCTCTATGAGAGTATTATACATTAAAGGATCAATTCCTTTTAATAAACTTCCAGAGGCACAGATTATTTTTATAGAATCATCTTGTAAAATCTTTGAGAATTTTTCTTTGAAATTATTAGAAACTTCAAGATCTCCTTTTCCAGATTCTAAGATCTCTGTAATGCCATCAATATTTTTATCTACAATAGCTATACAAGTTCTAGTTTCATAGTCACTCTCTAAAAAATTATTTTTTATTGAATGTTCATTTAATTTTTTTAAAAATAATTTTCCTGTAAAGCCACCAATAATACCTGTAGCTAAAATATCTCCACCTAAAATATTTATTATTCTACTTACATTTATACCTTTTCCACCAGCATTTTTTTCTATTTCTTTAGTTCTATTGACATTTCCAAGAATAAAATTTTCAATGGAATATCTAACATCTATAGCAGGATTCAGTGTAATAGTTAAGATCTTATTCATAATTAAGCCTTTCCGTTACTTCCACACATTAATATTTTTTCCATTGCTACCTTTTTCATGACTTCTTTTGCAGGTCCAAAATATTTTCTTGGATCGCTTTCTTCAGGTTTAGATACTAATACTTCTCTCAATTTTGCTGCAAATGGCATTTTTAATTCTGTTGCTATATTTACTTTTGTTATTCCAAGTTCAATAGCTTTTTTAACTTGATCAGCTGGAACACCAGATGCTCCGTGTAGAACTAATGGAATATCTACAACAGCTCTAATCTCTGCTAATCTGTCAAAGTCTAATTTAGGTTCTTCTTTGTAAACTCCGTGAGCTGTTCCTATTGCCACAGCTAAAGAGTCTATTCCAGTTCTCTCTACATACTCTTTTGCTTGAGCTGGATTTGTATATTTACTATCTTTTGAATCTCTTATTAGATCATCTTCTTGACCACCTAAAACTCCTAACTCACCTTCTACTGTTACATCATATCTATGAGCATAGTCAACAACCTCTTTAACTCTTCTTATATTCTCTTCAAAATCAAAGTGAGAAGCATCTATCATTGCTGATTTTGTACCTATTTGAATAGCATTTTTGATTTCATCAAAGCTTTCGTGGTGATCTAAGTGCATTGCTACTGGAATATCATATTTATTTGCACAAATTTCAACTAGTTTTATAAAAAACTCTGGTCCTGCATATTTCATTGTTCCAGGAGTAGCAGCTACTATGATTGGGGATCTAAGTTCTACAGCTGCCTCTACAACAGTTTGAATAGTCTCCATATTATGCACATTAAAAGCTGGTACAGCATATTTTCCTTTTTGTGCATCTAATAATAATTGTCTTGTTGATACTAACATTTTTTTCCTCCTCTAAATCTTTTCTAACTATTTGTATTCGTGGATTATTACACCTTTAACAACTCTATTTACTTCTCCAGTTGGGCAAGGATTATCAGGATTTATTCCTAGTTTTGCTGATTTTATAAGAGATAGCAATTGTCCATATACTAAGTATCCTAAACCTGCGAATACCTCTTCGATTTTTCCTAATTTTTCATCATTAAATGAGAAGTAATAATCACAATTGTTTTTAACTTCTTCGTCAAAAACAGTGTCTAAAACTACTATTTTTTTCTTTCCACCTTCATTTTTAAACTCTTTTAATAAATCTAATTCATAAACTCTTGTATGAGAGTTGTTAGACATCATACATACAATAGCTGTTTTTTCATTAACTATTGATTTAGGACCATGTCTAAATCCTAAGAATGTATTGTAGAATGATGCAAGTTTTCCACCAGTTAACTCTAGTACTTTTAATGAAACTTCTTCAGCAAGCCCTTTTAGAGCACCATCTCCTAAGTATACTATTCTTTCTAGATCTAAATCTGTTATGATTTCTATATTTTCAAGTATTCTATCTATATTTTTTTCAACTACATTTGAAACATAAGTAACTTTTTCTTCTAATTCTGCAAAGTTCTCTCTCAATAGGATTAATACTCCTGCAACTACCATAGAAGAAAAACTTCCAGTCATAGCAAATCCCTTGTCATTTGTTCTCTCTGGCATCAATAGAAGGTATTTATTTTCCCCCTCTTTAGAGATTTTAGCAAGTTGTCCTTCAGGATTGCAAGTTATGAAAATATGGTGGATATTTTTAACTAATTTATCAGCTAGATTAACTGTAGCAACACTTTCAGGAGAATTTCCAGATCTAGCACAAGATACTAGAATAGTTGCAACATCTTTCTCAAGATATTGTTCAGGCATAGAAACGATATCAGTAGTAGGAACTGATAAAACATCAATATCTACTTTACTATTAACATATGAGCATAGAGTATTTCCTACAAATTCAGAAGATCCAGCTCCAGTAAAAATAACTTTAACTTTTTCCCCTTTAACTCTATTAATAAATTCTCCAATTGGTTTAAGATTTTTCTTTACGATTTCAAGTTCTTCCTTCCAGATAGAAGGTTGTTGAATGATTTCTTCCCAAGTTACACAATTTTTAAATTCCATAATAAACTCCTTTTAATCAAAATACTATTATTCATATCATTATGTTGTCCGTACAAATTTATGTTTATATTGATATGATAACATTTTTATAAGATTTTTACAAGTTAATTTTTAACGATATGCTAACGTGTTATTTATATAATTAGTAAACTGTTTTAATGTTTTTTATATTAAAAAAATACATTTAAATATTGACAATTACAAAAAAAGGTATTACAATTGATTAAAAAGGTATGTACAACATAATAATTTTTTTAAAATTAAGGAGGGCTCGTTATGCCTAATATCGTATTAACTAGAATTGACAACAGATTGATACACGGTCAAGTAGCAACTGCTTGGACTCAATATTCAGGAGCTAATCTTTTACTGGTTCTAAATGATGATGTTGGTTATACTCCTTACTTCCAGGATTAAAGAAAATCCATAAAAATAAAGAGGATTTAAGTAATTCAA
>JAHHSZ010000096.1 GCA_020024915.1 Fusobacterium sp.
TATCCTCCGTCCATTGGAAATATCTCATCATTCAGCATACCTAAGTATCCTCTTTGAATACCATATACCTTCATTCCTTTTGCCATTGCAGTTTTTGCTGCTGCTCTAATGGCTGCATTCATTCCTGGAGCATCTCCTCCACTTGTTAAAATTGCTATTTTCTTTTCCATTGCCAATAACTCTCCTTTAATTCTCATTTACAATAAAAGAACCTATTTCCCTATATTTATTATACCTATTTTCTAAAAGTTCTTCTACTGATATTTTTTCTAATTCTAAAAATGATGATAAAATGACATTTTTTAGGTTAAGAGCTATACATTTGTAATCTCTATGTGCTCCTCCTACTGGCTCCTCTATTATACCATCTATTATCTTTAATTCATATAGATTTTGTGCAGAAATTTTTAAGTTTTCTGCTGCTTCGGGAGCTTTAGAGGCATCTTTATATAGGATGGCTGCACACCCCTCTGGGGAAATTACAGAGTAAACTGAATTTTCCAACATAAATATTCTGTCTGCCACACTTAAAGCAAGTGCTCCACCACTTCCACCTTCTCCTATTACAACTGATATAATAGGAACTTTTACTCCTGCCATCTCCATTAGATTTCTTGCGATGGCTTCTCCTTGTCCACGCTCTTCTGCCTCTAGACCTGGATAAGCACCTGGAGTATCTATTAGACACAGAATTGGGATATTAAATCTCTCTGCCATCTTATATAATCTCAAGGCTTTTCTATATCCTTCAGGATTAGGCATACCAAAGTTTCTGTATAATTTTTCATCAACAGTTCTTCCTTTTTGATGACCTATTACCATAATTTTCTTTCCATCTATTCTACACAATCCTCCAACTATTGCTGGATCATCTCCAAATAGTCTATCTCCATGAAGCTCTATAAAATCCGTTGTTATATTTTCAATATAATCTAAAGTATATGGTCTCTCTGGGTGTCTTGAAACAAAAACTTTGTCCCAAGAACTCAAATTCTTATACTTTTCTTTTAATTTTACCTCATACTCTTTCTCCAGTTTTTCAATCTGCTCTTTTAAATCAATTCCTTTTTCTTTAGAAAAACTTTCTAACTCATTTATCTTACTCTTTATTTCAAGCAACTCTTTTTCAAATTCCATTTTTCCTCCCAATGCTACCCTATCAAATTATTTAAAATGGTATATAGTGTATCTTTCATATCCTCTCTCTTTGTTATCACATCAACCATCCCATTTTTTAATAAAAACTCACTCGTTTGAAATTCGTCAGGAAGTTTCTGTTTAATTGTCTGCTCTATAACTCTTCTTCCAGCAAATCCTATTGTAGCTTTAGGTTCACTCACTATTATATCTCCCAACATAGCAAATGAAGCTGTTACTCCACCAGTAGTAGGGTTTACAGGTATTGCTATATATGGTATCCCTGCTGCTCTCAATCTCTCAGCTGCTGCTGAAGTCTTTGTCATCTGCATCAATGAGAGTAATCCTTCATGCATTCTAGCTCCTCCAGATGTACACACAACTATTACTGGAATTTTTCTCTCTAATCCTCTCTCCATTGCTCTAGTTATCTTCTCACCAACAACCGAACCCATACTTCCACCCATAAAGTTGAAGTCCATCACTGCTATGCTGACCTCTATTCCTTTTATGTTTCCTGTTCCAGAGATCACTCCCTCATTCATTCCACAATCCTCTTGAACTTTTTTATTCTTCTCCTCATAGTTAGGAAAATTTAATGGATTGTTAGAGAATAGATTGGCATCCTCTTCTACAAAACTATCCTTATCTATCAGTAATTCTATTCTCTCTCTAGCTGTCATTCTAAAATAATAGTCACACTTTGGACACTTTTTCTGATTCTTTTCAAGATCCTCTTTATACAATATCTCCTGACACTCTGGACATTTTACCCAAAGCCCCGTTGGATTATTATCTATATGTTTACTCTCCTCTTTTTTACTCTTTTCTTTATCTTCTATTGTCAATGTTACATACTTTTTCCTACTATTTAATGAAAAATTCTTTTTACTTAAAGAAAAAAATCCCATTTTTGCCTCCTTTTATTCCCCTTACCGATATTTAATTTTATCGGATTTTTTCAATTATTTCAATAATTATTTGCTTTTACTCCATTAATATTATAAAATAAAATTAAGAACAAGCCTTTAAACTCGTTAAAATTGGGGCTTTATAGAATACACTTGTATTTTAAAATTTTTTAATTCTTTTGGAGGGAACTTTTTATGAAAACATTTTTATTTTTTATTGCTATAATATCTTTTAGTTTAACTGGTTGTACTTCAATTAATAATTTTATTGATGAAAATCTACCTAGAAAAAATCCTACTATACCTATTGCTTTACAAGAACAGATTGCTACTAAGATCAATCCAGAAAATGAGCTATTTACTGTTGGTTACTCTGGAATTGATAAAAGTGGAGCTTTAATTGCTCAGGCTAAAGCTAACAAAAATGCTAAGGAACTACTAAAGGAACAGATTAAAAAAGAGGTTAAAATTAACTTTAATACTTTTATGTTGAATACTGATACCTACTCAAAGGGTATTATCTCTCCAGTACTAAACGATCTATCTGACTACGTTATAGATCTATCTTTAAAATCTGCAACTCAAAAGGGAGCTTGGGAGAATGACTCAGCAGTATACTCTTTATTTGCTATTGATAGAGAGAAGATAAATCAAGTTTCTAAACAAGTTTTCACTGGTTATTTAAGTGATATTTCTGGAAAATTAAATAATATTAAAAATAAGATTGGAGATATACAGATTGGAGCTCCCATAAAAAATAGTAAAAATCAATCTGAAGATAACGAAATAATTGATTAAAATTTGATTTCTTAAGGCAAATTATTTAGTTATTGATAAGAAAAAAATATTGTTACAGTTACTATATTTTTTCATAAGCCCTTAACTTCCTTTTACTAATGAGGTGAAAAATGAAAAAAGGAAAAGTATTTTTAATTCTATTTCCATTATTTTTAGGAATTGGAATCTATTTATTGTACAGAAGTAAAAATCTATTTTACTTCAAGTTTTTTTCAACCCATCCTGTAATACATGAACATATAATCTCATTGAGAAAATTGGCTTGGTTCTATCGTAAACACCTCCCTCTTTGGAGTGTCTACTCACTTCCAGATGGACTTTGGTTATTCTCATTTGGAGCTACTCTGCTCATAGATAGAAGATTTTATACTTTGCATTTCACGATATTTACATTCATTTATATATTTATGATAGGATTAGAGTTTGTTCAAAAGTATTTTGGTGGACACGGAACTATGTTAGGAACATTTGATTACTTAGATATTGCTTTTTTCACTTGTGGATATATATGTATCACTTTGATTTCTATTTTATTCTATAAATTACAAAAAAATATGTTTTTTAATGAGATTAACCTTACAAAAAAAGATGAACTAATTGAAGATCTTAAATTTTCTATAATTTTTTTAATTTTAGGAGTTTTACCTAGCCTGAGTATATAATAATTTGCATTTTGTTTATCAATGCTTTTATGTTTTG